>JBGAOG010000186.1:0-3566 GCA_044221985.1 Phycisphaerales bacterium | reverse complement strand
GGCCCCGGCCCGCGTGTCTCCAGCATAGTTCTTCGGCTGTCCCGGGGGTGGACCTGCGATAGTCGCGTGAGAGAACCGCCCGAGCGCCGTCCTAATGATGTTCGTCCGCCGCCCCCGGAGGGTTCGTTTGGGGGGCATTTGTGTGGTCCGGGAAGAACGCGCCCGCGCCGGCGGCGACCGACAGCACCAGGGCCAGGACGCTGGCCAGGGCCGTCTTCATCACCACCGCCGCGAAACGCCCCACGGCCGCCCCCTGCCCGGACTTGGTGGCCTGGGCCCAGGGGCGCCGCGCCCAGAGCCGCTCGGCCAGCAGGGCCCCCAGCCCCGCGCCGAGCACGGCACCAAGCACGGTCCCGATCGGGAAGATCACGGGCGAACCCGCCAGAGCCCCGACGATCCCGCCCACCAGGGCCCCAATGCCGCCGCGACGGCTTCCCCCGGCCTTGGCCGAGCCCAGCGCCGAGGCCCCGATCTCGACCACCTCCGCCAGGGCGGCCAGGCCCATGCCCACCCCGATCACCCACCAGGGCATGAGCCCGTCCTGCCAGAACTTGCAGGCCACGGCCGCCGCCAGCGCGAACCAGGTGCCCGGAAGGGTGAGCAGGGTGAGCAGCACGCCCAGCCCGGCGCACACGATGACGATGATTCCCGCGAGGATGAGCATCGCCGGCATTGTTGGGAGTCGGGGAGGTCAGGTTGCGGGCGTGGCCGTCGCCTGCCCCGCGCTGCCCGCGTGCTCCTCCGGGAACGCGGCGCGCTCCATCTGGAGCACCCAGTCCTCCAGCGGGACGTAGCGCAGGAGGTCGAGCTCGATGGACTTGCCCGCGAGCTTGGCGTGGGTGGCGCGGATCTTCATGGAGACGAAGAACTTGTGCCACTTGCGCTTGTCGATCTCGTCGATGTCCGCGGGGACGAAGGAATCCCCGCCGGGCAGGTGGAGCCGGAGCTCGTCGGGCGTCCAGCGGTAGGTCCGCCCACGCACCGAGAGCATCAGCCCCGCCAGGTACAGCCCCCACCCCAGGCCCACGACGCAGATCAGCCATTGCACGGGGATGTCGAAGGCGCTGAGGGGCGAGGCGCTGGGCGCGCCCTTGAGCGCCTGCCAGCGGTTCATCGCGTCGGGCACCTCGGCGCCCTTGGAGACGCCCCCCGCGAAGTAGTCCTGACGCGGGAGCCGGGTGTTCTCGGGGCGGAGTTCGCCCACGTACTTGAGTTGCTGGAGCCAGTCCAGCTCGGCGCGGTCCACGGGCGTGATGTTGCCCTGGCGGTCGGCGTCGTGCAGCCGGCGCATCTCCCCCGCCGGGTCCGCGAGGCTGGCCGTCTCGTTGGTGAGACGCCCCTTGTTCTTGTCCTTGAGCGCGTCGAGGAATCGGTACTCGGCCACCTCGGCCGCCTGCATCCCGCGCCGGCGGTAGACCACGGCGGCGTCGTACAGGCCCCAGGCCCCGAACACGAGGAGGGCGAGCATGAAGATCGACATCTTCACGATCCACTTGGGGCTGATGCGGGTGCGCTGCGTCGGGGCGGGTGGGTTCGTGTCGGGCATCGCGTCTCCGTGAGATCAGTCCACGCGCCGCACGGGAACGCGCCGGCACTCGCGCCCGGAGCGCACCACCGACGCCGGCCACAGAGCGCGCTGACGCCGGGCCAGTTCCCCGGCCTCGATGCGGCCCCGCGCTCTCCAGAAGGTCCAGATCATGCGGCGGCCCAGTGTAGCGTCCCGGGCACAATCACCGGAACAGCCGGAACGCCGCCCACACCATCGCCGCCAGAACGATCAGCGCGAACACGACCAGGATGCCCGTGCCCCAGACGCCCGAGGCGTCCCCCTTGTGGAACAGCGCCGGCCCCTGGCCCTTGGCGTGCTTGGTGGTGTGCTTCTTGTCCATGCGCCCAAGGTACCACGCCGGCGCCGCCCTGAAAAGCCCCATCCCCCCGGTCGACGGCCAGGACACCGGCAGCACCGGGTCCGTCACGCTTATGGCTGCTGCGGTCAAGCCCTGACCAGGTTCACGGACGCACCCGTGCACCGGGCCCGGCCGTCGACCGGGGGGACGAGAAACCACACTAGCCCAGAGGGAACCGCCGGGCAATATCCGCACGTAAAGTCCTCGGAGCGGCCCAACGCCCGCGGGGGCCCCGGAGATCCTCCCGGGGCTCGCCCCGGGCCCGCCCGACATTTCGACATCCCGAAGGCCAGAGTCCCGCGTGCGGGTCGGCCGATGTTCCTGTGCCCCGTCCTTTTACCTTGGGGTTTATTCCCCGCGGAGGCAAGCCATGTCCGAGATTCCCGGTTGGTCGGGCCTTGAGCCGCCCGTCGAGGCGGCCCGGCGCCAGCGCTCCCTGATCCTGCGGGTCGTTCGAGCCTCGTTCTTCACCCTCATCGCGACGTTCACGCTCCTGTCCGTCATCCAGAGCGGGTCGGGCCCGGGCACGCGCGAGCTGGCCAACAACTGGTGGGTGTACACCCTGGCCGCCGTGCTCTTCTTCGGGCTGGCCCTGCTGGTCGACCTGCTGACGCCCAACAAGAAGATCTCCACGATGTCGGGGGTGATGTTCGGGCTGCTGGCGGGGCTGCTGGCGACGCTGGCCCTGGGGCTGGTGATCGACCTGGTGCTGGCCACGTGGGTGCAGCCCCAGTCGGCCCTGGACACGCTCAAGCCCGCGGTGAGCACCATCAAGGTCCTTCTGGGCATGTCGCTGTGCTACCTGGGGATCGCCACGGTCCTCCAGACGCAGGACGACTTCCGGCTGGTGATCCCGTACGTGGAGTTCACGCGCCAGATCCGCGGGCCGCGCCCGCTGCTGCTGGACACCTCCGCGATGATCGACTCGCGGATCGTGGACGTGGCGGGAGCGAACCTGATCCAATCGCCGATCATCGTGCCCTCGTTCGTGGTGGCGGAGCTGCAGACGTTGTCCGACAGCGCCGACGGGCTCAAGCGCGCCAAGGGGCGCCGCGGGCTCGACGCCATCGCGCGCCTGCAGCGCACCGTCGCCTCCGACGTGAGCGTCGAGGACTGGGGCGAGCCCGGGCTGGCGGTCGATCAGCAGCTCGTGGAGATGGCCCGCCGCTTCCAGGGCATGATCGTGACCACCGACGGCGCCCTGGCCCGCATCGCCCTCATCCAGCAGATCCCCGTTCTCAACGTCAACGAACTCGCCAACGCCCTCAAGCCCAACCTCGTCCCCGGCGAGAGCCTCACGCTCCGCCTCATCAAGCCCGGCGAGCAGCAGGGCCAGGGCGTGGGCTACCTCCCCGACGGGACCATGGTCGTGGCCGAGGACGGCGGGGCCAGCGTGGGCCAGACCGTGACGCTCAGCGTTACCAGCACCCTGCAAACCTCGGCCGGGCGGCTCATCTTCGGACGCATCGCGACCAAGTCCTCCGCGGGGGGGCTCGCCGAGGCGACCCTGCCACCGCCGGGCGGGCACGGCGCCCCGGGCCCCGACGACACCGGCGATCTCACCGCGCCCCCATCGGGTGCTCCCGTGGCGGATGGGCCGCCCGTCGATACCGTCGCCGGGCCAGCGCCGCGGTCGCGAACGCCCTTCCCACCCAACCC
>JBGAOG010000185.1:0-3616 GCA_044221985.1 Phycisphaerales bacterium | reverse complement strand
GAATCGAGGCCCGACCCGTCCGATAGCGCAAAGTCCCGAGAACCCGCCCCGCACCCCGGTGCCCTCGACCTCAAGCACCCTCGCCATCGGGCGGCCCCCAGATCTCATCGCAATACCCGCACAGGCGGGCGTAGTACTCCTCCACGCCCAGCCCGAGCAGGAACGCGCCGAAGTGCTCGCAGTCCTCGGGCGTCACCACGTCCCCGTAGTTGATGGGCGGGATGTGGTACGCCGCCAGCGACGCCCACGCCTCGGGACGCTCGGCGAAGAGCGGGTGCATGAACAGGCAGAAGCCCTCGCGCGGGTGCGCCCCCAGCGCCACCGCCAGCGCAAACTCGCCCCGGCGCAGGGGCTCGGCGTCGAAACGCAGACCCGTGGAGTAGCGCACGACCTCGCGGTCGTCGAGGATCCGCAGGATCTCCGCGCGCCCGATGCTCGGCCCGTGCTTGCGCCGAGCCTGGCCCGCCTTCTCCAGGAGGTGGTCGCGCAGGGCCTGGCGACCATCCTCCTCCGTCGGCGGTCCTTCCCCGAAGTTCCCCGGAACCTCAACCATCACTTCTTCTCGTAGCGGGCCTTGAACTCCTCGGTCGCCTTCTTGCGCCGGGCGATCTCCTCGGCGTCCATCTTGCCGCCGTACCACTTGTGATCGTCCGAGGCCATGACGTGCTCGAGCTTGTCCTTGAGCGCCTGGGCCGCCTTGGTCCGAGCCGGATCGGCATGGGCGATGTTCTTCTCGATCAGGCTCTCCACCTGCGGAACGAACTCGGTGTAGAACCGCCTGGCAATCTCGTACGTCCCATGCCAGTGGGTGTAGTCCGGGGCCATCATGGCCGCCGCATGCCGGGCGCGACGCCCCTCGTGGTGCCACAGCTCGTAGTAGGACCAGTCCACCTCGTTGGAGAACTGGGCGGGCTTGAGGAGCGGCTTGGTGAGCGCGTAGACGCTCTGGGCGGGCTTGGCGAACTTCTCGTTGTACAGGTCAACGAGCGAGTCGTACTGGACGTAGAAGTTGTCGATCCACTGCTGGTCGTGGCAGTTGATGCACACGTCCTGCATGTTCTTGCGCCGCTGCTCCCAGTTCACGTTCGCGCCGGGGAGCCCCATCTTGGCGTCGGCGATCTCGGGACGAACCGAGATCTCCGGGCGGTTGTTCCAGCTGATGCGCATCCCGATGTCGTGCGTCACGCCCTGCTTGCGCGTCGCGGACATGTGGCACGTGGCGCAGGTCGGGGCGGCCCAGTAGTCCTCGCCCACGATCCACTTGTTCGACTCCAGGTTCATCTTGTCGATGTTGGAGAAGAAGTTGATCCCGTGCTTGGACTCCTCGTAGATCTCCTTCTGAGGATGGTCCGGGCCCAGGTGGCACTTCCCGCACGTGTCCGGGTGGCGGGCCTGCGCGACGGAAAACGTGTGCCGCGTGTGGCACGCATTGCAGGACCCCTCGGACCCATCGGGATTGATGCGCCCGATCCCGCTGTTGGGCCAGGTCGCGGGATCGAGCTTGCCGTTGGGCAGCACCTTGACCTCCGAGCCGTGGCACTGCCAGCAGCCGTTGACCGCGGACGCGGCCACGCCCTCGGGGAAGGCGTGGGTCTTCATGCCCTTGTTGCCCTCCACGACCTCGGCCAGGACGTTGTCCAGCGAGCCCAGGATGCGTGCCGCCTTCGAATGGTGCGACCCCGCGAACTCCTCGACCTCGCGGGCATGGCAGCGCGAGCAGTCCTTGGGCGTCACGAGGATCGCGATCTGCTGGCCGTAGTGCTCGTAGGCGTCGGGCTCGCCCTTGTTGGCGTTGTGGCACTCGAAGCACCCGATGTTGGCCCGGAAGTGCTTGCTCGCGCCCCACTGCTGGTACAGCGCGGGGCCGTGCTCCTTGTGGCACTGGATGCAGGCCTTGCTCTGCTCGGAAATCTCGCGCAGTCCGAAGGGCTGGGCGTGCACGGCCGAACTCACCACGCCCATCCCAAGGACCAGGGCCAACGCTCGAAGGCTCATCATGACTGGATTCTCCATTCTGTTCGAGTGGCTTGATTCAGTGATTGCCCGCGGCCCCCGGGTTGGGGGCCGGGGCCGAGGGGTCATACGGACGATCCACGCTCAACTGCCCCGACAGCACCGGCACGGTGACACGCACCAGGATCGTGTACACCAGCAGCCCAAAGGCCCAGATCCCCAGGGCCACCAGGGTTTCGTTGAACGTGGGCAGGTATTCGACGATCTCGCCCAGGGGCGAGGGGATAAACGCCGGGACGATCAGCCCCATCCCCTTCTCGATCCACACCCCCGCGATCAGCATCACGCACGCCAGATTCAGGGCCCCGCGCCCTCGCGAGATCGGCAGGTACAGGATGATCATCGCCAGGACGTTGAGCACGACCGCCGACCAGATCCACGGGACCAGCGCGTGCCGACCCTCCAGCCCGAAGAAGAGGTACTTCGCGGAGGCCACGTGCGCCGAGTCCGTGTAGAACTCGGTGAACACCTCGCACCCCAGCAGGAACATGTTGATCGTCAGGGCCACCGTGACGACGTTCCGGAGCGTCATCAGGGCCTTCTCTGTTACGTGGTAGCTCGTCGTCGCGCGGATCACCTGGAGCGTCAGGATCAGGAACGCGGGCCCGGCCGCGAACGCCGACGCCAGGAACCGCGGCGCCAGCACCGCCGAGTTCCAGAAGGGCCTGCCCCCCAGGCCCGCGTACAGGAACGCCGTCACCGTGTGGATGCTGATCGCCCACACGATGGCCACGAACACGAACGGGATGTAGAACGCCTTGCTCGGCCCGCGCTTGCGATAGGTGCAGTAGATCAGGTACCCGCAGATGTGCAGGTTGAGCAGCAGGTAGCCGTTGAGCACGATCACGTCCCAGGTGAGCATCGAGACGGGCCAGTGAAAGCGCCCGATGCCGGGGATGAGGTGCCACGCGCGGTCGGGCCGTCCGAGGTCGACGACGACGAAGCCGAGGCACATCGCGATGGCCGCCACGGCGAGGAGCTCGCCGATGATGACCACGTCGTGCATGTCGTGGTCGCGGTAGAGGTACGCGGGGATGACCATCATCACGCCGCCCGCCGCGAGCCCGACGCTGAACGTGAAGTTGGCGATGTAGAGCCCCCACGAGACGTGGTCGCTCATGCCCGTGACGGCCATGCCGTGCGCGACCTGCTGCGCCCACGCGTTGGCGCCCGCGAGCATCACCGCGGTGAGCACGGTCATCCACGCGTAGAAGCGCCACGAGCCGTCGGTGGCCCGCTCGATCACGCGGAGGAGGAAGCGCGGGTACGTGAGGTGATGCCCCGTGTGTGCGTCGCTCATCGCATCCCCTCAGACGTCGAAGAAGTAGAAGAAGCGAGGGTGCGTCCCGAGCTCTTCCTTGAGCACGAAGACGCGCTTGTTCTCGAGCACCCAGCGGATGTCGGAGTCGGGGTCGAGCACGTTGCCGAACACGCGCGCCCCGGTCGGGCACGCCTCCAAACAGGCCGGGAGCCTGCCCTCTCGGGTGCGGTGAAGGCAGAAGGTGCACTTCTCCACCACGCCCTGCGGACGGATGCGGTTGGAGAGGTACGACTGGTCGGGGTTGATCTCCGCCGCGGGGATCTCCGGCTTGTGCCAGTTGAA
>JBGAOG010000184.1:0-3617 GCA_044221985.1 Phycisphaerales bacterium | reverse complement strand
CACCAAGAAAAACACCTGGGCGCAGCTCGCCACCGAGCAGGCGTTCAACGACGGCGCGATCACGATCCCTCCCGTGCGGTACGGCACGACTCGGCTGGCGATCGAGAGCGGGAAAGCCCAGTACCTCGGGTTCGAGATGGAGGCGATCGGCAAGGGCAAGATCAGGGTGACGCACCGGCTGGGGCTCTTCGGCGCCAACGAGTACAAGTGGTTCGAGCTGGACGAGCAGGGGAAGCCGATCGGGACGGACCCGATCACGGTTCAGCCGTGGACGATCAGATACTTCGAGGACCTGTGATGCTGCGTGAGGTCAGGCAAGGCGACGCGATCAAGGCCAGCGACCACAACGAGGTCGTGCGGGCCATCCGTCGCATGGGCGCGTCGGCCGGGATGCAGTTCGGGATGCCCGACGGCGGGCTGGTCGCGCTCCTGCCGGCCCTCATGCCCGACGACGCCAAGTGGGCGCGGATCACGGCCTACACCGGCCCGTCTCCCGACGCAACAGGCGGCGTGCCGTGCGAGCTGATCACCTACAACGTGGCGCTCGTGCGCGGGCAGACGGACGTGATGACCAACCAGCGGCCGCACCTGGGGCACCCGTTCCCCGACGGGGTGAAGATCAGGCCCGCGCCGGTCGGGGCGCCAGCGGTGATTCTGCGGTGGACGATCGACGGGGACGTCCAGTATTTCCTGTACGTCTTCTGCGGGCGCGAGGCCGAGCAGGTCGTGGTGGCCGAGTGTTCCGGGGGTGGGGCGTGATCACGGCGCAGCTGGACTACACCGAGTTCGTGCGGCGGGCCAACGCCCTGCGGACGGAGGAGGTTCGCGCCCGGGAAGACGCCGCCCGCGACGGGACGTCGGCGGCGATGCGATACATCTTCTCGCACGCCAGGCGCGACACCAGGCGGTTCGTTCGCGGCTGGTCGATGGCCAACAACATGGCCGGCCTGCCGTCCCTGCCGGTCGAGAACGTCAAGGTCTCGAACTACGCCGACAAGTACCTCCAGATCCTGGGCGACCAGGTCGACACGTACGCCGCGCGGATCGGCCAGCTTGAGTACCTGATCGAGTCACGGTTCCGCCGCACCGGGCGGGCGATGACCGGGCGATACTACCAGGAGCTGAGCACGAAGCTCACGCGGGAGTATGTTCGTCTCGAGCGGGCCCGCCAGGAGCTGCGGGACGCCGCCAGGCGGCACGAGCTCAACATCCCTGACTATCTGTTCATGGGCGTGTTCAACTATCGCGGCCAGTACGTCGCGATGAAGGGCACGAAGACCAAGGGCAAGACCGCCCGACAGCTGGCGACGATCCGCACCAAGGTCTACGGCGGATGGGGCAAGCGATATCACAGCGAGGAGGGCACGTATTACGTGCTTCACAACCTTGAACCGCACACGACGCTGGTCGAGCGCCGGGACCACGTGGTGGCCGAGGCGATGGTGATTGCCAAGATGATGGGTGTGCGGCGGATCAACGAGACATACACGCGCGGCATCCGCCGCGCCTTCGGATAGGAGGCTGCCGTGGCGGACCTGATGGTCAGGACCGGGATCGACGCCCGCGGGTTCAAGCGTGGGCTGTACGCGATGGAGAAGGACCTGGGCGACGCCAGCTCGCGCATGGCCAGCAGGTTCGGCGGCGAGCGCGGCTTCGACCCGCTCCGCCTCGACAAGGGCCTGGGCAAGGCCGGCGCGATGGCGATCGGCTTCAACCCGAAGACCGGCCTGGTCGGCGGCCTGGTGTACGGGCTCAAGGATGCGTATGGCGCTCTGGAGAGGTACGAGCAGAAGCTCCCCGAGATCTACCGCAAGACCGGCGACATCTCCAAGGAGACGGGCAAGATCTCCGACAGCTGGGCGCGCTCAACCCGCGAGCTGCTTCCCGTGCTCGACACGCTGGGCGTGTACTACGACCGGCTTACCGGACGACTCGGCGCCCTCTTTGGAATCATGGCCGGCGGAACATCCGGCCCCGGGCAGATCGAGGACTTCCTGCAGGAGGTCGAGGCCAAGCGCATGCGGGAGGGATCAAGGGACGACCGCGAGGTCTACCTGATGCGGCGGGCCGCCGACGCGAAGAGGCTCCAGGGCGACGCGCTCGGCGCCGACCTGCTCGCCATCGACGCCGACAAGAAGGAGGCGCTGTCAAAGCTCCCGGCCGAAGCGCAGAGGCTGCATCTGAACGCGGCCGAGGCGGACGAGGTGCGTTTGTCGATCGTGCAGAACGCTGAACTCGCCCGGGCCAAGAAAATCGCGGAGTATCAATCCGCGGCATTCAAAGACCGGGATGAAGAGTCCAAGGCGATCGCCAAGGCCCACGAGGAGGAATCGGAGAGGGAGCGGAAGGCGCAGGAGGAAGCCCGCAAGGCCCAAGAAGAAATCATCCACAAGCGGGAGGACGCTCAGGTCGACATCTACGAGGCGCAGGCGCGTTTTCGGAACGCCAAGGCCACGACGGACGAGGAGAAGAAGTCGGCGGAGGAAGCCCGGGCCTACGCCAAGTACAAGCGCGAGGAGCTGGCGATCAAGCGTCAGGGACTCGACGCCGATCAGGAGAACGAGCTGTCGCTCTACAACCAGGCGGAGTACGAGGCGACGATCGAGGCGATTCGTGCCAGGCAGGACGACAAGCCCAAGTCAAGGCCCCAGGCTCCCGACGGTCTCGACCTCTCGTCGGCCGGCGCGTTCGCCTCGCAGGGCCAGGCGATGGCGTTCCAGATCCCGGGAAAGATCGACCGGACCAACGTCCTCCTGCAGCAGTCGGGGCAGACGCTGCAGCGGATCGAGCAGAAGCTGGACAGCACCGCGAGGTTCGCCCCGTGAATATGGGCTTCCATAGCCGGGCCCCGCGCGGTAGGCTGGCGGCGTACCAGGGGTGCCGCCATGCAAACACTCAGTTCGAGGCTTCAAGGAATCTCCCCCAGCCAGCGCGTCCACCCGTCGGCCCGCAAGCCCGTTGGCCTTTGGGCGGTCCTGGTGGCGGCGTTTGCCGCCGCGATGCTGTTTGCGGCCCATCTGGCCGACGCCCTGACCGTCCCGACGTCGATCGCCATCGCGCTCGCGTCGGCGGGGCTGGCGCTTCATCTGGTCGCCCGGCACAACGTGCGGCACTGGCCGGATACGTGCAAGGCGTGCAAGGCCATGTCGGGCGGCGGTGGTCGCAACCTCTGCCGTCACCACGAGGACCTGCGACCGCTGGTGCTTATGGCGTCGGCCGCCGCGGCGGCGCTCCCGGTCACCGACGCGATCATCGTCGTGGCCCCAATGCTGATCATCGCATCGCCCATCGGGCTCCTGATCGGATACGCGGCGGCTCGCTATCGCGGGTTCTCGATCGCCGGCGGTCTGATCGTCGGCGCGCTGCTTGGACCGCTTGCGATCGTGCTCTTTCTGGTGAGTGGACGCGCCCGATAATTCGGTACGATCGGTGGTGCACATGAGCACCGCCCCGTCCATCATGCACGCCGACTACGTTCTCCGCGTCGAGCCCATCATTGCCCGCCTCGAAACAGAGATCGAGTGGAGGTCGATGGGCTGATGGCGACGCCCCGCGAGATCCTGATCGATAGCCAGGGGCGCGTCATGCGGCGCTCCGAGGGCGACCTTGCCACGCCC
>JBGAOG010000183.1:0-3620 GCA_044221985.1 Phycisphaerales bacterium | reverse complement strand
ACGGTCTCGCCGGTCACGAAGGCGCAGTCGCCGGACGCGAGGAAAAGCGCCATCCGCGCGATGTCCGCCTTCTCGGCCAGGCGGCCGAGCGGGATGCGGGAAATCACCCGCGCACGCACTTCCGGCGTGAGCATTTCGTGCGTCATGTCGGTGTCGAGCAGGGCCGGGGAGATCGCGTTCACGCGGATGCCGCGCGGGGCAAGGTCGCGTCCGAGGCCCCTGGTGATCGCCACCACGCCCGCCTTCGTCGCGCCGTACCAGACGTTGCCGATCGCCCCGCCGCCCTTTTCCGCCGAGACCGAGGCGATGTTCACGATGGCCGCGCCCGCCCGGCCCCGCATCGCCGGCAGGGCAGCCTGGACGCAGTTGAAGATGCCCGTGAGGTTCACGGCCACGAGCCGGTCCCAGGCCTCGCCAGGGAGCGCCTCCGGAAGGCCGGAGCAGATGAGGCCCGCGTTGTTCACCAGGATGTCGAGGCCGCCGCGCTCGGCGCGGATGCGCTCGACGCCCGCGCGCACCGAGTCGCGGTCGGTCACGTCGAAGGCGAGGTTCGTGCCCGCGAGGATGTCGCCGCGGTACACGAAGGCGCCCTCGGCCTCGTAGAGATCGGCGATGGCCTCGCCGATGCCGCGCGCTGCGCCCGTGACGAGAGCCACACGCCCCGCAAGCTTGCTCATGTCTCGATCTCGAACTCGTCGTGGATGAGGGCGCGGATCCGCTCGCGCAACGCGACGAAGGCCGGGTCACCCTCGTTCCGGGGCCGCGGCAGGTCGACGCGGATCTGCGCCTTCACCCGCCCGGGCCGCCGCGTCAGGACGACGACGTGGTCGGAGAGCAGGATCGCCTCCTCGATGCTGTGGGTCACGAGGACCATGGTCTTCCTCACCAGCGGGTCGTCGGAGGCGAGGATGCGGCCCATCTCCTCCTGCATCCGGGAGCGGTTCTGGGCATCCAGGGCGGCGAAGGGCTCGTCCATCAGCAGCACCGCGGGGTCCACGGCCAGCGCCCGCGCGATGGACACGCGCTGCTTCATCCCGCCGGAGAGCTGGTGCGGGTAGCGGCGCTCGAATCCCTTCAGGCCCACCAGCTCGACGTTGCGCCGCACGATCTCCCGGCGCGCCGCCTCGGGCACCTTCTTCATCGCCGGCCCGAAGGCGATGTTGTCCTCGACGCTCATCCACGGGAAGAGCGCGTAGTCCTGGAAGACCACGGTGCGCTGCCAGGCGGGTTCCCCCACCGGCTGGCCGTCCACGAGGATCGTCCCCGAGGTAGGCTGCTCGAACCCGGCGAGCATCATGAGAAGCGTGGTCTTGCCGCAGCCGCTGTGGCCGAGGATGGAGCAGAACTGGCGGTCGGCGACCTCGAAGCTCACCGTGTCGAGCGCCTGCACCGGCTCGTCCCCGGACCCGTGGCCGGGGTAGATCTTGCCCACGCCGGAGATCGTGACCGTGCTCATCGGCGCATCGCGCCCGACCACGGCATGAGCCGGGCCACCGCGCCGCGGATCGCGCGGTCGATCCCGAGCCCCACCAGGCCGATGGTGGCCATCCCCACGATCACCTGGTCGGTCCGCAGCACCGTGCGCGCGTCGTTGATGAGGAAGCCCAGCCCGGTGTTGGCGCCGACGAGCTCCGCCGCCACGAGCGCCATCCACCCCACGCCCAGTCCCACGCGGACGCCGGTGATGATCTGCGGCAGCGCCGCGCGCAGCACCACGTGCCACAGGATCCGGGCCTCGCCCGCCCCGAGGCAGCGGGCGGCGCGCACGAGGTTGGGCTCCACGCCCTTCACGCCCGAGATCGTGTTCACGAGGATCGGGAAGAAGCAGCCCAGGAAGATGATGAACTGGTTCTGCGTGTCGCCGACCCCGAACCACAGGATGGAGAGCGGGATCCAGGCGAGCGGCGGGATGGGCCGCAGCACCTCCACGAGCGGGTCCACCTGGTCCTCCACGGACTTCCACCAGCCCATGGCGATGCCCAACGGGATCGCGGAGGTCGCCCAGGCAAAGGCGACGAACTCGCGCCGGATGCTGTCGCGGAAATGGCGCCAGAGATCGCCGGAGCGCGCGAGCTCCCAGGCCGCCGCGACGATGTCCTGCGGCGGCGGGAGCAGCGCCCGCGTGCTCTGGTCCAGCAGGTACGTGCTGCCGCCCCACCACGCGGCGACGACCGCGGCGAGCAGGCCGAGGTTCGACACGCGGGCGAGGACGGCGGCGTACATCGGCGGCTCAGGGCGCGTGGGACTTCCCGGCGAAGGACCACGCCTTCACGAGGTCGCCCTTCTCGGGGAAGGCCTGGGGTTGCTTCGTGTTGATCGCGTTCACGTATTCCGGGAACGGCGGCTTGCCGGGATCGCCCTTCCAGTCCGCGGGCAGGAACGGCGGGCGCTTGGGCACCGCCCAGCCGAGCTTCTCGAAGGTGCGGCGCATGAAGCGCTCGTCGACTGCGTCGGCGAAGTCCTTCGCGGCGAGGGGGCGCGTGATCCGCTTCTGGCCGTGCAGCCACTTGAAGATGGTCTCGTTCACCTCGCCCCAGAATTGCGAGTGCGGATAGATGTAGGTGGGCTTGTAGAGGTTGTTGTAGGCGTCCACCTGCTGCCGGAGGATCGCCTTCGAGAAGTTCTTGAGGGTGGGCTCCTCGGCCTCGAGGTCAGCCGCCTTGTCGGGGTGACGGCGGATCCAGAGCGTCGCCTCGGCGAACGCGTCCGAGAACGCCTGTGCGACGTCGGGCGCGTTCTCGACGATCTCCGCGCGCAGGTAGAACTGCCCCTCGTACATGTTGTAGGGGAAGATCGAGTCGATGATGCGGCCGTTCTTGCGCTCGTCCACCATCATCGTGGGCGTCGGGTCCCAGGGCACGACGCCGGCGATGCCCTTGGGAAGCGCCATCTGCTCGCCCGGAGGCATGTTCTTGAGGATCACGTCCTTGCCCGCCTCGAGGCCGTTCACCTGCATGGCCATCTGGAAGTAGAACTCCGCGGACGAGCCCGTCACGATGCCAATGGTCGCGGGCGGGTTGGAGCCCTTGAGGTCCTTCACGCTCTTCAGCGGCGAATCGGGCGGCACGACGAGCGCGTGCAGCAGGTTCGGGCTCTGGATCGCGATCGCCTTCACCGGGATCTTCTTGTCGAGGAGCGAGGTGAACGGGAAGTTCCCGCCGTTTCCCGCCTGGAAGCGCGCGGAGACGATGACCTCGTTGATCGCCGGGCCCGAGGGAAACGCCTGGAACTTCGTCTCCAGGCCGCGGTGCTTGAGCAGGTCCATCCGATCCATCACGATGTTGACCGTGTTCTGGCCCGACCACGGCGCCTGGTAGGCCACCTGCACCGGCCACCAGCCCTTGTCCTTCAGCCACTGCACCGACTTGTCGGAGACCTTCTCGTAGGGCGTGGGCCAGCCCCAGTCCGTGAACTTCTGCTGGGCGCCGGCGGGCAGGGCGGTGGCGAGTGCGAGCGCTGCGGCGAGCAACTGCTTTCTCATGGCTTTCTCCTCCGTTCGTGGTGACGGGACGGTCATCCCGTGCGTTTCGCTTCGGCCTTGCCTCCTTCGATTCCGTCGCCGGCCAGCTCGCGGGACATGCGCGCGGCCGCCGCGTGCAGGTCCGGCAGGAAGCGCTTCA
>JBGAOG010000182.1:0-3667 GCA_044221985.1 Phycisphaerales bacterium | reverse complement strand
CCAGCGCCGGATTGTCGTTTTCGCTGCGCCAGGCCGCGAACAGCTCGACGGGGGCCTCGGGCTGGGTTTCCACCGGGCGGAAATGCACATCGTCGAAATGCAGCGACATGGCCGCTTCCGGCACCAGCGCCGCGCCGATGCCGGCGCGACCCGCGCAATCGTCGTTGGCGGGCGGGGCCACGCCCCCTCCGCCGACCGCCGTGATCGTGTAGGCGCCCGTGGCGCCCTGATAGCCGGCGACGCGGATGTAGTACGTCGTGTTCGCGGTCATGGTCTGGGAGATGTACGACTGGAGCGACCCGGCGCAGGGTCCCGCCGCCCCGCTGTCGTCGTTGCACGCCAGTTGCGTCAGGGAGCCGCACGTGCCCGAGTAGACCGCCAGCACCGTGTCAAAGCCCGAGCCGCAGAGGTTGAAGGCCACGTTGCCCGTGGTCGTCGGGCGATACTTGAACCACACGTCGGCGCTGGTCTGGGCGGCCCCGCACGTGGCGGTCCCGTCGTTGGTGGCCAGGGTCGTCGAATCCGAGAACGCCACCCCGTCGCTCAGCCAGTAGGCGCCCGCGCAGGGGTTGTTGGCCGGGGGCTGAGGAGCGCAGTTCGGGGCCGTGATGGACACCGTGCCCGCCCCGCTCGCCGGTGCGCCCGGTCCCGTGCCGTCGGCGTCGAACCCGCCCACGCGGATCAGGTAGGTTGCCGCCGCCGTCGCCGTGAACGTCACGGTGCTCCCAGTGCCGCAGGTTCCCGCGTCGTCGTTGCAGGCGATCGCGGTCCCCGGGCCCGTCGGGCAGGCGGCGTAGACCGCCAGCTTGGTGTCGAACGAGCTCCCGCAGGTCGAGATCGTTGCCGTGCCCGTGCAGGTGCCCGCGTTGGTCCAGCTATACCACACGTCCTTGCCGATCTGGTCGTCGCCGGCGTTGAGGCACTCGGTGGGCCCGTCGGTCGTGGCGTTGGTCGAGTCGAAGGTCAGCGTGCCCGAGCCGACCACCTGGGCGTCGGCGCAGGCGTCGTTGCCGGACCCGCCCGTGCTCGTCCCGGGCACCTGGACGCTGAAGGTCGCCGAGGCCGGATCCGACCCCGAGCCTGGCTTGAAGAACCCCAGCGTGCCCGTCCCGGTGGTGGGCGCGCGGTTGCAGTCGAAGCGGAAGTTATAGATGGTGTCGAACCGCAGGGCGTTGGCGTTCACGTTCTGGGCGTAGGTCTGCGGGCAGGACCAGGTCACCGACGCGGCCGAGGCCACGCCCGTCCAGTCCGTCCCGTCATAGGGCTCGCCCGAGTGGTACGCCACGTCGTGGAAGCCGATGTTGGAGACCGCGGCGCCCGCCGGGAGCGGGATCGAGAACGAGCCGCTCCCGCGATCGCTGGTCAGGTTCTGCACCGCGTACTCGTAGTGGTAGATGCCCGGGCCGGTGTTGGTGACCTTGCAGCCCACGATGTGACGCGCCATGATCGACTGGGGCGTCCCGTTGGGCAGCGTGATCGAGTTCGTCAGCGTCACCGTCTCGGCCACGTCCACGTTCGTCAGGATCACCGTCGCGTCGGGCTGGTTGGCGCCCAGCCCGTGGTCAACCCACGCCTGGATCGCCGGCTTCTGGCGCTGCGTCGTGTCCGCGAGAGTGGCCGCCCACGTCGGGGAGTCCATCGTGACGCGACGATACGACTCGCTGTTGTTGGCGTTGCCCGCCTGGCGATCCTCGGGCTGCACGTATTGGGACGCGAAGAAGTACTGCGCGCCCGACGTCAGCTCGCTGTCCAGCGCCTGCAGACGCTTGAACGCCGTGCCCGACCCCGACCCGTTGTTGACCCAGGGATACGGGAACACGCCCGACGTCGCGTTCACCTCGCTCTTGGGCCCCAGCCCGCTCTGCGAGCCGTTCAGGCTCCCCGAGTACGGGTCGGAGCAGCCCGGATAGAGCGCGTCACAGTTCCCGCCCGGCGTGCACGATGAACAGATCGTCCCCTGCAGGGCGCAGAAGCCGTGCTTGAGCCACGCCTGCCCGATCTGCTCGAATCGTCCGTTGTTCAGCTTGTACAGGTTCTGCGAGATCACCGGGTGGTTGCGCGTGTCCCACCCCGCCTGCGATGCCGTGTCGATCCACAGCAGCGAGTTGGAGTCGAAGTTCGAGTACGGCGCGGCCTTGTTGGTGCCCGCCGCCGCCGCCACGTTGCACGAGTACGTTCCGAACGCCCACACGTGCACCGGGCCCCCGACCGACGAGCCCGCGCCGTAGTTCTGCGGGTCGTAAATATCGCCCACGATCACGTCCGGGGCGGCCTGCGCCAGCCCGCACGCCGCAGCCAGCACGCCGCACCCCATCACCATCTTTGCTGTTTTGCCAATCCGCATAGCCTCGATCCTCCAGCCCCAGAGACTCCGGTCGATCACAGGAACACGCCCGGCACGCTTTCCCCAAGAAAGCGTGACCTCGAAACGTCCCACATTCGGATTCGGCTCCCGCCCCCCCAGAAACCAGACAAGCGAAAGTCTAATAGAACTTGCCCCGTTCGCCAACCGCTTTCTTCGAATTCCAAGGCCGTTTCTTTTCCCGGACTTCGTCCCCTGGGACAACCACCCACCTATCGGCATCGCGGATCACGGGGCTTCGCCCGGCTTCCACAGGTTCTTCCCGCGCGCCGTTACGATCCGCCCGTGGTCGTTCCCCGCCGCCGCCAGCAGCCGCTTCATCGGCTCGCCCACCGGCTCGTCGCTCAGCTTGAACGTGCTGTGATGAATCGGAAGCAGGTACCTGGCCCCCGCCTGCTCGTGCATCTCCCATACCTGTTCGGGCGTGGCGTGAGCGTGAATCCACGGGTCGTACGCGCCGATGCCAAAGACCGATAAGTCCGCGCCGCCCACGCGCTCGTACGCCCGCGTGTACGCCGTATCCCCCGCGTACAGCACCCGCGTCGGGGCCAGGCCCACCCCGCGCGTCGCCTCCAGCACGTAGCTGTTGTACCCGCGGTGCCGGTCCCACGCCGTGCGCGCGCCCCAGTGCTGGGGCTTGAGCGCGTGGATCGTGAGGGGTCCCACGCGCACGCTCTGGCCCCAGTGCGCCTCGCGCACGTCGCCGAACCCCCTGGGAATGAGGCGCGAGGTCTTGCTCGACGTGATCACCGTCGTCGTGTCGCTGATGAGCTGGCGCAGCGAGGGCTTGTCCAAATGGTCGAAGTGCGCGTGCGAGATCAGCACCAGGTCGATGGGCGGCAGCATCTCGGGACGCAGGTTCGGCGGGCTCAGACGCTCCACGCCCAGGGTCAGCGGGCCCAGCTTCACCCCGATGCGGTGCGAGAACACCGGGTCCGTGATCGCCCACATCCCCCCGATCCGCAGCAGCACCGTCGCGTGCCCGATCCACGTTCCCGCCAGCGGCAACGCCTCGTAGGCCGACCAGGGCGAATCGGGGGCGCGTGCCTCGTGCACCGAGGGTCCGATCCGCGCTCGAAGCGAGCCGAACAACTCGCGGGAGTATCGACGGGCGCCCGATCTCGCGATGGCCGCGGCCTGCTTCACTCGGGATGTACTACGAGCGGGCGGCTGGTGCGGATCGCCCTGGCGCCGACGCGATGGAGGCCGACTTCCGCGCGCGCCTCGACGCGGCGCTCCAGCAGGCCCGCTCGCCCGGCGCCCGCAACGCCTCGATCGGCGCCGGCGTGTGGTCGGGCTACCACT
>JBGAOG010000181.1:0-3667 GCA_044221985.1 Phycisphaerales bacterium | reverse complement strand
GATCGGTCGCAGCGGATTCCTGAAGTACGTCCACAGCTTGTTCAGGCGCGGGAGGACCCGCGTCGTGTGCTCGTCGATGACGAGCCGAAGCAATGCCTCGTTGAGGCCGACGTCGGAAAACGCGTGGAGCCGATAGGCCATGGGCGACCCCTGAAGTCTCGAGCGTGCCTCGCGTTCCTCGACGGGCTCCGGCCCATCACCGAACACGCACGCTCTACCCTTCCCCCCCGCCCGCCCCCGGCGCGCGCCCATCCGCGTCCGGCAGCGACCCTGGGCGCGCGACCATCCGTGGCGCCACCCCCGCCGCAGCGCCGGAACGCCACCCGGAGTCCTCGCACGCCCTTCATAAAGTGCCGGTCTTCCCGCCAGCGCCCCGCCGCGGCGCGCGCGCAACGATGTCCCGTGCCCCCGGTCCGACCGGACTTCGCGGTTACCTTCGGCTCAACCGGAGCGCGGCACGAGCGCACGGCACCCCAAGTCCCGGGCCTCGGAAGGGCGACCTCGACCCCGCGCGAAGCACCCTGGCGCGAGGCACGCTCTGGCTCAGGCCTTCGCCCCGTCGCCCACGATCTCCACGTGGCTGTGCTGATCGAGGTTGACGACCGCGATCTCCCCGTCGCCCTTCCTGATCGTCACGCTGTCGAGCCAGAGCTTGTGGTCCTTGCTGTGCGCGAACCAGCTCCCCGTCTTGCGCTGCTCGAACTTGACCACCGTCCCCTCCACCGTCGTCGCCATCGTCCCCCCGCCCGGGCGATCGGCGCGGAGGACCTGCTGCGTGATGCGGACTCGCTGGCCTGGCTCGTAGCGGGGGTTCAGGGTCATGGGGGATGGTAGAAGGCAAGGGGGGAGCGGTGGATGGGCCGCGAGGCCCGGGGTTGCCCCTACTTCCCGCCGATCACCCTCCCCGCCAGGTCCAGCACCTCGTCGGCCGCCTTCTTCGTCGGCGCCTCGGCGATCAGGCGCATGATCGGCTCGGTGTTGCTCGCCCGCACGTGCAGCCACGCCTTGCCCCCCAGCGCGCCCGTCGCAAAGTCCACACGCACCCCGTCCTGCACGTCGATCCGCTCCCCCGCGAAGTGCCTGCGGATCGCCGCCACCGCCCGGTCCGCGTCCTCGCGACGGGCCAGCTCCACCTTCCGCTTCTCGATCGCATAGGCGGGCATGCCCGCGACAATCTCGCTCAACCTCCGCTTCGTCCCCCGGCCCCCGCCCGCGGGCGACATCAGCCACAGCGTCAGCGCCATCGCGCTCAGGCTGTCGCGCACGAACGCGACCCGCGGCCAGATCGTCCCCCCGTTGCCCTCGCCCCCGAGCAGGCTCGCCTCGCGCTTCATCGCCTCCACCACGTTCGCCTCGCCCACGCACGTCCGCAGCACCCTCGCCCCGTATCGCGCCGCCACGTCTTCCAACATGCGGCTCGTGGACAGGTTCGTCACCAGCGTTCGCCCCTGCGTGCTCCTCCCCCGGATCTTCTCGGCCTCCAGCAGCGCCATCGCCGACAGCGCCAGCGTGTACTCCTCCCCGATGTACACCCCGCGCTCGTCCACGATCGCCAGGCGGTCCGCGTCCGGGTCCTGCGCAAAGCCCACGTCCGCCTCGCTCTCGCGCACCGCGTCGCACAGCCCCCCGGGAAGGCCCAGGTTCTCCGCCGTTGGCTCGGGCGGGTGCGGGAACAGCCCGCTCTCCTCCATCCCCAGGTGCAGCAGCTCCTCCACGCCCAGCGCTTCCATCATCGCCCTCGCGCCCGCCACGCCCGACGCGTTCACCGAGTCCACCGCCACGCTCAGCCCCGCGCCCATCGCCCCCGGGTCCGCGCTCAGCCCGCACGCCTCCAACGCCCCCAGCACGCGATCGACGTGCTCCGCGACCCCCTCGAGCTCCGAACGCGCAGGGCCCACGCCCTTCCAGTCGCACAACCCCACGCGCCCGCCCTTGAACCGCGCGATGATCTCGTCGGCCACGCCCGCCGGCGGGGCACACGCGGCGCTCCCGAAGTCCGCCTCGCCCGTCGCCGGGGTGTCCGCCAGCAGGCACTTGAGCCCGATCCATTGCTGCGGGTTGTGGCTCGCCGTGACCACCATCCCAGCCGCGTATCCCCCCGCCGCTTGCACCCGGCGCCACACGCTGTCCGTCATCACCGCGACCGTCGGCGTCATCGCCACGCCCAGGTCCACCACCTCGCAGCCCGCCGCCATCAGCGCCGACAACGCCGCAAACTCCACCACCTCACTGCCCTTGCGACCGTCGCGCCCCAGGACCACCGCCACCGGCCTCGTCCCCGCCCGCTCGCGAAGCACCGATCCGAACGCCCCGGCGAACCTCGCCGCCGTCTCCGGCGTCACAGTCTCACCCAGCACCCCGCGGCACCCGCTCACACTCAGCATCAACGTCCCAGTCATACGAACAATCTCCAAACACGTCCACACACACTCCTGGGCAGCATATCCGCGCGTTGCCCGCCCCGAACCGGCCGCTCACCCTCTCCCCGTACACTCGCCCCCATGTTCGAACTGACCGTCCAGAGCGACTTCTGTGCCGCCCACGCCCTCGCCATCGCCGGCACCCGCGAGACCACCCACGGGCATAACTGGCGCGTGACCGTCCAGCTCAGCGGCGAGACCCTCGATCACGACGGGCTGCTCTGCGACTTCCACACCGTGGAGTCCAAGCTCGCCGAGATCATCGAACCGTTCAAAAACGCCGATCTCAACCGGATCGAGCCCTTCACCCGCCTGAACCCCTCGGCCGAGAACGTCGCCAGGCACATCGCCCAGCGACTGTCCGCCGAACTCGATGAGGCCCTGGCGCCCAATGCCCGCGTGTCGGCGGTCAGCGTCACCGAAGCCCCCGGGTGCGCCGCCACCTATCGCCCATGAGCGTCACCCCTTCCACCCCCCCCGGCGGCGTTCCCGGCGCCTCCAAGTCCAAGCCCGGATCGCGGCCCGCGCACGCCGCCCCCGACCTGTCCCAGCCCGAGGCCCGCGCCTTCAATCGCGATCTCTCCTGGCTCGAGTTCAACCGGCGCGTCCTGGCCCAGGCCGCCGACGAGGGCGTCCCGCTGCTCGAACGCGTCCGCTTCCTGGGCATCTTCACCAGCAACCTCGACGAGTTCTTCATGAAGCGCGTGGGGCTGCTCAAGCGCCACATGCACAACCTCTCCCCGGGCAGCGACGCCGTACCCCCCCGCCAGCAGCTGGCCGCCATCCGCGCCCTCGTCAAGGACCTCGAGGCCGAGCAAACCCGGATCTACCACCAGCTCCTCATCCCGCGCCTGGCCGAGAACGACATCCACGTCGTCCGAGTCTCCCAGCTCTCCGCCAAGGAGCGTGCCTGGTGCGAGGAGTGGTACCAGCAGAACGTCTTCCCCGCCCTCACCCCCCTGGCCGTCGACCCCACCCACCGCTTCCCCTTCATCTCCAACCTCGCCGACAACATCGCCGTCATCGCCGCCTTCCCCGACAACCCGGCGGGCGAGCGCCTCTTCGCCCGCGTCAAGATTCCCCCCAACATCCGGCGGTTCATCCCCCTGCCCCTCAAGCCCAAGCTCAAGGGTGAGCGCTACGTCCTCCTGCAGGACCTCATCCGCGCCAACCTCCAGGCCCTCTTCCCGGGCATGACCATCCACGAGCACGTCTACTTCCGCGTCACCCGCTCGGCCGGCGTCCAG
>JBGAOG010000180.1:0-3697 GCA_044221985.1 Phycisphaerales bacterium | reverse complement strand
GGCCGTCCAGCAGCAGCCCCACGAGGGCGACAAGCAACTGGGCGACTTCAAGGTCGAGCTCTACCTCACCAAGGACACGACCAACCAGATCGTGGACCTGGCCGACGACCGGACCTCGCCGGCCTCGAACCTGGTGAAGGAGTACACGGTCAACGTGAAATACGCCGACTCGCAGGGGGCCTCGACGGGCACCGTTCGCGCGTTCTCAAACGCGTTCTTCCGCGAGGCGCCCCAGGTCCAGCACGGCACCGATTATGACAAGGTGACGATCCGAATGTATGCCCGGGCCGCCGCCGCCCTGACCACGTACTAGGCGTTCTCCGTGGCCCCCCGGCGCGACTGCGGCGGCATCGCGCCGGGGGATTTGTTCCGGCCGCCACCACCCTCCAACCCACGGAGTGACAGATGCCCACGATCCAGGAACTGGCCCGCAAGCTCGACACCCGATCCGTTCTCATCCGAGGCGGCAACTGGCCCGTCCGCAAGCTCTCGATCGCCCAGCAGGACGCCGTGCGGCGTTCCATCCCGCTGCCGGTCCCGCCGGTTGGATTCGACCGCACCAAGGGCTCGGCCGCCGGCCCGGTCCTCGACTACGAGGCCCCGGCCTACCGGGCCGAGGTCGCCAGCCGCGAGCGCCGCATCAGCCTGGTCGAGGCGTGCGTGGCGCTCGGGCTGACGTTCGGGACCGAGGGATCGCCCATCGAGGTCCCGCCCGCGCCGGCGCCAGACAGCGCGTGGAAGGCGTATGCCGACGCGGCGTGGAAGGCCGTGGCGGTCGACGGCTTGCTCTATGACGACGACATCAACGCCGTGCATAAGGCGCTGGAGGACACGACGCCCGATCGGATGATGGCGGCCGCCGAGGGAAACTGACGTTGGGGGGCGGGAAGCGAAGCCTGGCCTGGGTGGTGATGAAGATCGCGGCGGTCTTCCACCTGCGTCCGAGCGAGGTCGAGGCCATGCCCCCCGGAGAACTGGCGATGCACGCCGCGTTTGTTCGCCTTGAAGGAGACCCCGAGCGATGATCCAGCGCGAGACATTCCGGGCCGACCTGCGGTGCGACGATAACTATCGCGGCGTCCGCGGCAACGAGGCCCGCGTGGCCATCCCCCAGGCGTCCAACATTGCGGTCGCGGCCATGCTGACGGCCGGGAGCTGGGTCGACCTGGACGTTTCGTGGGCGCCCATCGGGGGCGGACCGCTCGTGGCGTTCAGCCCGGCGGTGCAGCTGACGACCGGGAATCGCTCGGCCAAGCTGGCGGCGGACGAATTGATCGGCGCCGGCGAGCTGGTCATCCGGGGCGCGACCAACAGCAGCGGGCATTCGTGCGCCGTGTACATCACGATCGAGCGCGAGGCCAGCCCCGGCTCGATGATCCCGCTCAGGGAAAGCGAGGTGATCACGTGAGCACCTTCGACGTGCTGCAGCTGGAAACGGTCCGGACCTGCATGGACGAGCTCGGCGACGGCAGCCAGATCACGATCACGCGCTCGATCGCGGGCGCGCTCAACACCGCCACGGGCATCCGGGCCGAGACCACGACGTCGGCGACGATGACGGCGATCGCCTCGCGGATCACGAGCAGTCAGACGCAGGGCGACCTGCGGGTCCGGCGTGTGAAGTTCACCGTGCTGGCCGAGGACTGCGTCGACAGCACGCCCGCGGCCTTCCGCCCGGACGAGAACGACCGCGTGACCTGGAAGGGCGTGGAGTGGCACGTCGACAACGTGGAGGCCCGCTGCGGCGACCAGGTGTACGACCTTGAGTGCTCGGACGTCGGAACGCTGGTCAACCCAACGAACGGGACGTAACCACCATGATCCTCGAAGGCTCGGACATCCTGCGGATCACGACCACCACGGCGGCGACGCTGACGGTCTTCGCCGCGTTCGCCGACATCGGCCTGGCCCGCACCGTGCGCGGCCGGCAGACCACCGCCATCAGCTCGGCCACCACGACCACGGTCCTCTCGGGCCCGGGCGGCGCCACCGACCGCGAGGTGTCGACGCTGGCCGTGGCCAACACCCACGCCTCGCTCTCGGACATCGTGACGATCGAGCATTACAACGGCACGACCGCCGCCGAGCTCTGGAAGGGCACGCTGGCCCCGGGCGAGCGGCTGGCCATCGTGGGCGGCGTTCCGACGGTCTTCAATTCGTCGGGCGTGCCCAAGGCCGCCCCGGTTTCCGGCGTGCCCCAGAGCTCGGTGCTGGTGAGCCCGCTCTTTGCCACCGCCAACCTCAGCGGCACGCGCTCGATCACCTCGACCAATACCTACGCCGTGTATCTGGGCCGCGCCCCGCGCTCCCTCACGTCGCTCAGCCTGCGCTACCGCGTCACCACCGGAGCAGCCACGATCACTTGGGCCGAGCTGGCGATCGCCAAGGGTGCGGTCAACATCGGCGGCGGGCCCACCCTCACCGTGGTCGGATACGCCGACGTCTCGGGCGTGGTGACGGGCACCGGCCAATTCACGACGGCGGTGAACGTGTCGGCGGGCCAGACGATCAACGAGGGCGATGACGTCTGGGCGCTCTATGGCAACAACGCCTCCACCGTCACCGTCCTGCGGGCCCAGTCCATCGCCGACGACCTGCAGGTGGGCGTCTTTGCCTACTTGTCCACCCGCCCGTCGACCAATGTCGGAAACGCCCAGGCGTACAACGTGGACGGGGCCGGGTCGACGGCACCGTGGATCGTGGGGGTCGCGTAACAGGGAGGAGCCGGCGCCATGACGATGGTGGACAAAGCACGCCTGGCCGAGATGCTGACGACGCGGCTCTACCAGCTCAACGGCGACAGCGGGATCACCGTGCTGGCCCCGGGAGAGAACCCGCCCGGCAACGTCGTGATCGGCCTGCGGATCGCGCGCCTGACGCTGCGGAGCTTGAAGAAGAGCGGCCCCGTCTCGGGCGCGTCGGACCTGTGCGAGTTCGAACTCCAGCTGATCGGGGTCATCTCGCCCGAGAAGACGGAGGTGAAGGGCGCGTACGCCGCGGCGGGCCTGGCGATGAAGGTCGCGATGAAGCTCCGCGACTGGGGCGACTACGACGGCACGACGGACAAGCACACGCTGGCGGTCGACACGATGGAGTCGACCACCACGCACGGCGAGGACGGGCAGGGGATGCTGGTGGTCGAGGAGATTGTGATCAAGGGGCACGTCGAGCGTAACGGCGGGGGCGGGGTGGAATCGATGCTGCCGCTCGCGCCCTGAGTCAAGCGAAGGGCCCGGGCCGCAGGGGTGCGGTTCCGGGCCCGGGGTCTAATTCGCCGACTGGTGACGGCTTGCCGGGGGGGCCCGGCGGGGAGTCACCGTGGCGACCGCCACCGTCAGCAACGGAACATTCGCGGGCGTCGACACGCGCGAGAAGCTCACGCGCCTCTCCGACACCGAATGGGACGGCGTTCGGTTCTTCTGGGCCAACACCGACGACGTGACGGAGGCGATGCTCGCGGCCGGTCTGCCCGCGATCGACGATCCGTGGGACCCGGTCAACCTGCCCGACCTCAAGGTCACCAAGATCGGGCCGCCCGCGGGCTCCTGGGGCCAGGAGGGCGCCACCGGCATGTCCGGCACGATCCTGATCCCGGTGTATTACAAGACGCCGGGCATCCAGGTTCTGCCCTACGAAATCGGCGATGCATGGACCGAGATCGCCAGCGGCCAGACGTCGATCATGGTGCAGACCGGCC
>JBGAOG010000017.1:0-38226 GCA_044221985.1 Phycisphaerales bacterium | reverse complement strand
TCAGCACTACAACGCCATATTCGCTCAAGCTCCCGGGCCTGACGTGCCGAGGAAGAGGCTCTCGCAGGGAGGTACTGGAGGTGCGCGCATGGACGCGGCATCGATGGCGGCATTGCTCCCGGAGCTTGAGCGGCATCTGGATCGCTTCTGCGACTGCTTCTCACGACGCGAGCAGCGTGAGGCCCTGCGGTTGTACGTGCGGGGCCAACTGTCGGATCTGGAACGCAAGAGCATCGAGCCCATCGCCCTCGAGTTTGGTGTCCCACCCAGGAACATCCAGCAGTTCCTGTCGCAAGCCGGGTGGGACCACGAGATGGTCCGGGCCCGGACCATGCAGATCCTCCGCGAGGAGTACGACGACCCCGAGTCGGTGGGGATCCTCGACGAGACCTACCACGCCAAGAAGGGGAACAAGACCCCCGGGGTGCAGCGGCAGTGGTGCGGGACCAAGGGCACGACCGACAACTGCACCGTGACCGTCCACCTGTCCCTGGCCGCGGCCAACGCCAGGTGCATGGTGGACAGCGAACTCTTCCTGCCCGAACAGACCTGGTCGAATGACCGAGCGCGTTGCCGGGCGGCGGGGATCCCCGACGAGGTGGTGTACCGACCCAAGTGGAAGATCGCGCTGGAACTGCTCGACCGTGCAAGCCTCAACGGCCTGCGCTTCGGCTGGCTCACCTTCGATGCCGGCTACGGGATGCACGGCGACTTCATGACGGGCTTGGACGGCCGCAACGTGCTCTATGTGGGCGAGGTGCCCGAGCACCTCCCGGGTTGGGCCAAGGCCCCCCCGGTGATGCTCAAGGAACACGCATCCCACAGCCACACGGGCCATCCCCGCACATTCCCAAGAGTGAAGGTCCTTCCCGGAGAGATGCACAAGGCCAAGGCGGCCGGGAGCCTCACCCGACGCTCCCCGGCGTTCACGTCCCAATCCTGGACCGCCTTCCGCGTCAAGGACGACTCGGGCGGCCCCGTGGTGTGGGAGGCCAAGGAAGCGCCGTTCCACCTGCGCCGGGGCGGGAAGAACGTGGGATATCCCACGTGGGCGCACCGCCTGATCATCGCCAGGAACGTGCTGACCCAGGAGACCAAGCACTTCGTGTCCAACGCTCCCAAGAGCGTGCCGCTCCAGACGCTGCTCAAGGTCGCCTTCACACGCTGGGCGGTGGAACGATGCTTCGAGGACGCGAAGGGGGAGCTGGGGCTGGGCCACTTCGAGGTGAGGAACTACACGTCGCTGATGAGACATCTGATCCTGACGGCGGTGAGCTTCCTCTTCCTCGCCAGAGCGCTGGCACGGCGACAAGGAAAAAAAAACACTCCTGACGATCTGCCAGATACGCCGCGTCGTCTCGCGATTGATACGTCGCGCGTGGGATCGTGCGTGGGCGCTGGGTGAGCGGGTTCTGGCGATCGTCCAGTACCACCAGCGCAACATCACAGATGCCGCGGCGGCACACGCCACAAAGAGAAAGGAGCGACTCCGCGCTGCCGGAGTCGCTCCTGGACTACTCATAGACCGCCATCACAAAGTGGCGTTGTAAAGTCAACAACCCGCCTCGAAATGGGTCAGGAAGAAGAGAAGATCGTCGATGGTGACCCCGTCGTCGGGGTAGCCCAGGCCGCTGCCGTCGTCCAGGTCAGCAGCGAGGCTGCCAGCCCCGAACTGGGCGATGAAGTAGAGCAGGTCGTCGATGTCAACGGCACCGTCACGGGCACCACTCCCGCTCCCATTGTCCAAATCAGCCCGGCAGCACGTTTCGCCCAGCAGCCAGGTGTCCGACTCGAATACCCATCCGTTCGACCAGCCAAGACCTGACACGACGATCGCTTTCCCGAGCCTCGTGTCGAAGGTCATCGCGTGGCCCAGCCTTGGCGTTGGACGGAGCATCGGCGAGGACATGGGACGCAGGAACCAGGTGGTGCCGTTCCATTCCCAAGTGTCGTCAAACGCCGTGCTTCCGTTTCGTCCGCCGAACAGAACGACCCGCTGGTGGGTTGGGTCGTAGACCATCGCAGCCTCGCTGCGAGCAGGCGGGCCAAACCGCGACACTTGTGCCCAGGTCGATGCCGCGACGTTGAACTCCCATGTGTCTCCGATCACCTCGCCGTTCGGTCCGGCGGAGGTTCGACCGCCGTGGAGCACGATCACACCTCGGTGCTCATCGAATGCCATCGCGGACAATCCCCTGGGCGAGGGACCGAAGGTCGGGATCTGCGTCCAGCCGGTTCCGTCCCATGCCCACGTATCTCCGTGGAACTCGGACTGATCGGAGTTGGCACCGCCGAACAGGATCGTGCGGTGATTCACGGCGTCGTAGGCCATCATGTGGAGCCAGCGGGCGCTCGGATGCGACGAGACCGATTGTTGGTTCCAGTACCTGCCGTTCCACTCCCATGTGTCACCCACGGGAGTTGAGACCCCCCCAGGGTAGTTGACCCCGCCGAACAGCACGGCGCGTCCCCGGAGAGCGTCGAACGCCATCACGGCATAGCTGCGCACTTCCGCCATCGAGACTAGCTCGCTCCACGACGGTGCGCCGGCGTTCCCGCCGAAGGCCCAGAGCGTGCTGAACGACGTGCCGTTGCTGCCGCCGAAGATGAGCGTCTGGTGACGGGCAGCGTCGTACGTCGCCGCGTGGCCAAAGGTGGGTGGTCGCTGGGCGGGATAGGGGCCCTGCGTCCACCCTGACGGGCATGACTCCACCGCAAGCAAGGCGGCTTGGCTCGGCGCGCTGCCGCAGGTGTTGGAGACGACGCAGTCGTAGCTTCCGGCATCCCCTGGAACGACGGGTCCGATGGTGAATGTGCTGGACGTGGCGCCACCGATATCGACGGTGTTCTTGCGCCACTGATGGGTTGGCGAGGGCGTGCCGGTTGCGGTGACGCTGAATCCGACCGTGCCGCCAGTACTGATGATCTGCGACACGGGCGACTCTGTAATGAGGGGCGCCGTCAGGACCGTGAGCTCCGCCGCGGAGCTGGTCACGCTGCCGCAGGAGTTCGTCACGATGCAGTCGTACCTTCCGCCATCCCCTGGAACGACGGAGGTGATGTGGTAGGTAGTGTCCGTGGCGCCAGGGATGTTCATCCCGTTCCTGCGCCACTGATAGGTGGGCGCCGGCGTGCCGGTGGCGGCCACTGCGAAGGTGACGGATGTGCCCGTGCAGCGCGTGAGGTCGGACGGCTGGGAGGTGATCGTGGGCGCCACGTTCACCGCAAGGGTGGCATTGCTGGTCGTGGCGTTGCCGCAGGAGTTCGTGAGGACGCAGTTGTAGTCGGCGGCGGCATTACCAGTGCCCACGGGGTTGATGACGAGCGAGGCCGAGGTCGCGCCGGAGATGTTGCCGCCGTTCGACAGATTTGTGCTGCCCCGGCGCCACTGGAAAGAGGGGGCCGGGCTTCCCGTGCCGATGACCGTGAAGCCCGCCGATCCGCCCGTGCAGCGCGTGGCACTGGCGGGCTGGGAGGTGATCGTGGGCGCCACGCAGGTGCCAATGGAGATGTCATCGATGCCGACCTTGGGTGCCAATGCACTGCCATTGGCGGTCACCTCGAAGATAAGCATGACGACCTGTCCTCGAAGTGCCTGCGGAATCGATGCCGTGTAGCTCTGAAAACCGCTCGTCTGGGCGGTGTTGAGCAGCGGCGACACCGAGAGCGACGTGCGGGACACTTCCGGGTACTCGATGGAGACTCGCATCGCCGTACCGGGTACCGCCATGTCTACCCTCGCGAGGAAGGTGAGGTGGTCCGCGTCGGGCCTGAGGTAGAACCAGTTGTGCCTCGCGCAGCGGTGCGAGTTGTCGAGCAGCAGGTACCGATCGCCGTCAATTCCCCCCAGTTGCGGTTCACTTCCGCACCCTTGCCCGCCGGGCTGGTGGTAGTACCAGCCGGCGAGACCGGAACCCAACTGACCGCCAACCGCGAGGTCGCGCAGGTTGAACGTGCCGTTGAAGAAATCCCACGCGGCCCCATCGTCGTCGTGATTGGTCGTGTCTGGGCGGTGGTATGGGAGGAGGTGGCCATCCACGCTTGGGTTCCGTGGCACCGCACGCCCAGCGAGGCCGCCCGCGAAGCCCTCCCCGGTGGGATTCGTAGATCCGTAGCCCCCTCGGGCGAGCCACCGCGAGAACCCCGCGTCTGTGCCAAGGGCGTCGGTGTACCAGCCCGCCGGTTGCGAGCCCGGCGCGATCGTGCCGAGGTACCACGTGACTACCTTGGAGTGCCCCCCGCATTGGGTGAACCCTGCGATGCTGTCCAAGTAGTAGTTGTGCTCGTAGCCAACCTGGAGGTGCCCCAGGCTCCGACCATCCGGGTTCGGAATGACGCACCCTATCCCGCCCGGACCGTCATAGTCCTGCCAGAAGTTGTCAGCGTAGTGCACGTTGTTCCACACCTGGGTCGCCGGATCGTGGAAGACATCGTCGTCGGGAACGAGATCCTCATCGAAGTCGTGCGGGTCGAGGGACGTCGCGTAGTGGACGTTGATGCCGTGGGCTCCGAGGCGTTGGATGGTCTCACTGATGACGCTGCATCCCCGACTGTGCCCGATGAAGTGGAGCGGATGGGTGCTGGTGCCGGCCTGCGGGTCCACATACCCGCCGTTGACGAGCGCGGCGAAGAGCGCATCCGCGGCCTCCTCCGCGTGCCCGGCCTCGTCGTCGTTCGACTTTATCGCCCAATTATGAACGAGAACGGTCTCGCCGGTGTCTTGCCGCAGGCCGCCGGCGGTGTACTTCTGCATGACCTCGGAGTCCGGGTCGGCGAATGGCTGAAACGACGCACTTGTCCTGTCATACACAGCAATTCGTCCTCCACCGAACGCGCGGAGCACGGACGTGATGAACTCGCGATTGTTGTCCCAATACTCCGTGACCGGGTTCAGCCCATTGCCCTCAATGCGGTACCCATGGACGAGCACCGTGATCCCCTTCGTGGTCGGAACCCGAAGAGTCGTCTTCGTCAAGGACACGCGGTATGCACCGGTAGCAGTATCGCCGTAGCCGCGTACCCGCAGGTAGTAGCGGCCGCTGGCGGGGCAGTTCCAGTCAATGCGGGATGCCAGGCCGGGTCCGCTGTCGTCGTCGTCGTAGAGTTGGGTCGCGCCGTTCGTTCCGAATAGGGTGAGCACGGAATCAGTGAGTCCTAGCAGGGTGGTTTCGAACCAGTAGTGGTAACCGGCCTGGGCGTCGAAGGCAAACCAGTCGGGATCTCCGGCGGGCGAGATTATGCCCGACGCGGGCGGTCCGACGGAAACAATGGTCGCCGTGCCGGAGGAGTTGCCGTGGTCGTCTGGTGGCTGCCAGTTGTGATATTCGCAAGAGGTGTTGTTGGTATCAAACGTCTCCACGACTTGGGCAAGGTGATCAGCGTCCACGCACACCTGATGCGTCCCGCTGGCGGAAGCGGTATAGGCAATCGTCTCGGTGTTGCGCGAGCCCGCGTTGAGCCCGAACGTCAACGAGTCGGTTCCTATCGAGCCGCCGTCCACGCGGTAGCGAATCGAGAACTGCGGGGCGTTGGCCGTCCCCTGATTGAACACAACGGCTGAGATCGTGACAGTATCACCTACGACCGGCGCTGCCGGGCTGATGCTGATATCCTCGATAACAAGGTCGGGCGCAGTCACATGGAAGGCGCTCACCCAGCTCGAGGAGTCGGTCGGCGTATTTGGAAGCGAAGCGCCGCCGGTCGCCGTGCGAACGATGATAGCGTAGTAGTACTGTCCGGTCGTGGTCGGATTCACGGAGAGCTGGAAATCCCGAGTGCCGCCGCTTCCTGGTATGCGAATGGTGCCGGAGGTCTGATCGCAGCCGGGGAAGTCGTCGTACGGACTCGAGCGGCTTCGATCAACGACGAGCCGCACGTTCACCGCCAAGTCGGTCGCGATGCTCGTCGGAACGCGGTTGATCACGCGGATGGTGAAGGTCGCTGACCCGCCGAGTACGATCGTCGAGGGCGGCGGGAAGTAGGCCGAGGCATACGGGAAGTTCCGGTCGATGATGACCGAGCTCGTGCCCGGCATCGTGAGCCACTTGTCCCCCCAGAACTCCTGGAGGCCGGCGAGGATCGGCGCCCCGGTTGCGTAGCCCTCGACGGCATAATCGCCCGCGCCGAGGTTGAACGTGGCCGGGTTGGAGCCTTGGGTTTGAGCAACGAACGCGAACGAAGGCCGGCGGTAGGTGATGAAGCGAGGAGACAGATTCGCGATGACGGGCGCATCCACGCCATTCTGATTCCGCAGGCGCACGCTCACGGATTGAGCATCCGCCGAGAACGCGATCACGAGTTGAGCGACCAACATTGTGCCCAGCAGCCACGGTCGTAGCGGAAAACCGCGCATGGGTCACCTCCAGGAGAGAGCGGGAGCAGTATGCCCGCAGTGGCGTGTCAGACCGCTGCTCGCCCTCATGGATAGATACGTACCGTTCTCCCTCGCGCAGGGTCGAGTGCCAACGGTCGCACCAAATCAGGGAGACTCGTTCGCGCTTCCGTGCGATGCGGCGCCGCATCGCACGCGGCACTCTTCCCCGCACACCACGCGATATCCCCGCGAGTCCAGCGCATGCTCCTTCGCCCAACGCCATCGAGCCGAGAGCCGTCCCAAACCGGACGAAATCAGCCGATACAACTGCCACACCTGTGGGGATTCCGCAAGTACCTGCCGGGGACGGAAGGCTGGCGAAGGTGCAAACGAACTACAAACGGGCGCGCGCTGCGGCGGCTCTCGCAAGAGCGTTCCACCCGCTCCGGATCGCTCCCACCGCGCCCGGGAGCCCTGCGTAGCTGGCGTGGAATGCTCCCCCGACTCCCCGGTTTGCTCTCCGTTCGCGCCGGCGAGATCTCTGCTCGCCCGCCGGGACGATTTCCCCGCCCGGGTTTGCTCCTCGGGCGGTCGGGAATGCTCCTCACTCGGCCGGGAAAACTATTTGTGCCCCGCCGGGACGCTCTCACTCCGGCCCCGGCAATCGCCGCCGTGCCCGCAGATGCGCTTCCGGCATTCGCCCGGAGGGCACAGCCGCAAGCCGGTACGGCCTTCCCGCCCGGGTTTGCTCCTTTGGCGGGCGGGAAGACCCCTTCCGGGAGCGAGCGGAGAGCATTCCCGCGAGCCGCGCCAACGCCGACGGGTGAAAGAACGCCTCCGGACGCGGAAAACGCGTGCGGACGAGGCGTCTGGGCAACTGGGCAGACGGGCAGACGGGCAGATGTGCCGTTGGGCTCATGGGCTGATGATGAAGAGCGAGGAGCACCTCCTGGACCTCTACCTCTCCACCTCCGCCTTCGGCCACTTCGTCTTCACCGCCGCCTCGCCCGCGTCGGTCACCGCGGTGTCGGTCACGTCGAGCGCCGCGAGGGCCGTGATTCCCCCTTCCGCCAGGGCCTTCATCCCCGCGTCGGTGACCGCCGTCTTCCACAGCTTCAGCGTCGTGAGCCCCTTGAGCCCCGTCCCGGCGCGGGCCAGCTCCCGAATCCCCGCGTCCGTCACCTTCGTGTCCGACAGGTTCAGCGTGGTCAGCGCCGCCAGGCCGGTGTCGCTCCGCGCCAGCTCCTTCACGCCCGCGTCGCCCACATTGGCCGCCCACAGCTGGAGCGTCTCCAGCGACTTGAGCCCCGTCTCGGGGCGGGCCAGCTCCTTCATCGCCCCGTCGGTGATCGCCGTCCCTCCCAGGTGCAGCTTCTTGAGCCCCTTGAGCCCCGTCCCCGCGCGGGCCAGCTCCTTCACCCCCGCGTCGGTCACGCTCGTCCCGAATAGCCCCAGCGACTCCAGCGCTCTGAGCCCCGTCCCCTCGCGCGACAGCTCCTTCACCCCCGCGTCCGTCACCTTCGACGACATTGACAGCTCCAGCGAGGTCAGCCCGGCCAGCCCGCTGTCCGCGGCCGCCAGGGCCTTCATCCCCTCGTCCGTCACCTTCGTGTTTCCGATGTTCAGCGAAGTCACGCCCTTGAAACCCGTGCTCGCCCGCGCCAGCTCCTTGATCCCGGCGTCCGTCACCGCCGTCCCTCCCACATCCAGGCTCGTCACGCCCTCCAGCCCCGCCCCGGCGCTGCTCAGGATCTTCAGCCCCAGGTCGCTGAACGCCCTGCTGGAGAGCTCCAGCGTGCGGATCTTCTCGATGTCCTCGGGGAGCATCGGGTCGTCGGCCCCGAGTCCCAGCGCCTTGCGCATGGCCGCGTCGATGAGGTCACGCTGCGCGTCCGCCCCGGGATCGCCAAGGCGCGTCACCATGGCCGGCGCCAGCAGGCGCGAGCAGTCGGGGCTCGCCGCCCCGGAGCGCGACACGCCAACAACGATGACCAACAACGCCCCTGTCATGATGGAACAACGCACGCGTAGTCCTCCTCGGTGGCCTACCCCACCCGCTCCTGCTTCTGCTCGCGACTCATCAATTGCCCGATCGCCTCGATGGGGTCCAGGCCCTCGAACAGCACCGCGTGCACCGCGGCGCAGATCGGCATGTCCACGCGGTACTTGGCGGCCAGTTGCATGACGGCCTTGCAGGTGCCCACGCCCTCGACCACGTGGGGCGTGCCGGCCAGGTGGGCTTCGAGGCTCTCGCCCCTGCCCAGGGCCTCGCCGCAGCTGCGGTTGCGCCCCTCGGGGGAAAAGCACGTGGTGGCCAGGTCGCCCAGCCCGGCGACGCCGAAGAAGCACTCGGGGCTGGCGCCCATGGCCGCCCCGAGGCGGACGATCTCGGCCAGGCCTCGCGCCAGCAGCGCGCTCTTGGCGTTGTACCCGGCCTGGAGCCCGTCGAGCACTCCCGCCGCGATGGCGACGACGTTCTTGACCGCCCCGGCGAGTTCCACGCCCAGCACGTCCGCGTTCGTGTAGACGCGCAGCCACGAGGTGAAGAAGAGGGCCTGGATCTGGCGCGCAAAGTCGGGGTCGTCGCTGGCGGCCACCATCGCCGCGGGCAGGCATCGCGCCAGCTCCGGCGCGATGGTGGGGCCCGAGAGCGTGGCGAGGCGGCGCGGCGGCTTGTCGGGATCGTCGCGTCCGGTTTCTCGCAGCACGTCGGCGATGATCTGCGTGGGGCGCAGCAAGGTCGCGATCTCGATGCCCTTGGCCACCGATACCACGCCCGCACCGGGAGGACCGTGGCATGCCCCCAGAGCGTGACGCGGACGGGACGAGTCAGCCCGACGGGGGGCGCTGCGGTCCTGGGGTTTGAGCTCAAGATCCCCGAACAGACCAGCCCCATCTGGCCCACCCCGAGGATGGTGACCTTGGGACGCCCGCGCAGCGGGTCGGTAGTTGTGCGGGCGTTGGACTTGCGCTGGGACATGGGTGGGAGGTCCCCGCCGCAGAACAACCACCGGGCGGGGGCCGTATGGTAGCGGCGGCCCGGCGGAGCCCGGCCCTGCGATTCGCACTATTCTTCCGCCCGACATTGCCCCCAGTTTGGAGTTCTTTCGTCATGGCGAACGACCACGCCCACGATCAATCCCACGCCCACCAGCACGTGGCCTCCAGCGGCTCGCTCTCGAACGAGGCGGACGCGGCCCTGGCATGCTGCTCGCACCACGAGGTGCAGATCGAGCGCTGGATCGTGTGGGCGATGGCCGGCGGGGTGCTGGTCCTGATCGGGACTATCGGGAAGGTGCTCACGGGGCTCCCCCCGGCGGTGGCCGAGCTCCCGGCGATGGTCGGGGCGGTGCTGCTGGCGATGCCGCTGCTGATCGCGGCGTTCACCGAGATCCGCACGCTGCGGTTCAGCAGCTCGACTCTGGCGGCGATGGCGATCCTGTCGGCCATCGCGATCCACGAGTACGTGGCGGCGGGTTGGCTGGCGTTCATCCTGGTGGTGTTCGGGCTGCTGGTGCGCCGGTCGGCGAGCGGGGCGCAGCGGGCCATCGCGGAGCTGGTGCAACTGACGCCGGACATCGCGCGCGTGGTGGAAAACGGGCAGGAGCGCAACGCGCCCCTGGCCCAGGTCACGGTGGGGATGACCGTGCGGGTGCGCCCGGGCGAGAACCTGCCGGTGGACGGCAAGGTGGCCGTGGGGCGATCGACGATCAACCAGGCCTCGCTGACGGGCGAGGCGGCGCCGGTGGAGGTCGCCGTCGGGGACCCGGTGTACGCGGGGACGACCAACCTCACGGGCGGGATCGACATCACGGTCACGCAGATCGGCGCCGAGACCACCATCGGCAAGGTCACGCAGCTGATCCGCCAGGCCGAGAGCAGCCGCACCCCGCGCCAGATGCTCATCGAGCAGGTCTCCGGGTTCTTCGTGCCCGTGGTGCTGAGCGTGGCGGCGGTGGTCTGGTTCCTGATGAGCCAGTCGGACAGCTCGCTGATCCGCGAGTCGGCCAACGCGACGGCCGTCTCGATCCTCGTCGTGGCCTGCCCCAGCGCCCTGCTGCTGTCCAGCCCCAGCGCGATGCTGGCGGCGTTCGCGGCGGCCGCCCGCCTGGGCATCATGATCAAGCAGCCCCAGTACCTGGAGAGCGCGGCCAATGTCACGGCGGTCGTCTTCGACAAGACCGGAACGATCACCACCGGCAAGTTCCAGGTCACCAAGCTCGCGCCGGCGACGGGGGTGGACGGAGCGGACCTCCTTCGGGCCGCGGCCAACGGAGAGCAACACAGCAACCACCCCCTGGCCCAGTCCATCCTGACCACGGCCCGGGCCGCGCGCATCGCCATCGACGGGACCAGCGACTACCACGAGTTCCACGGGCGGGGCGTGAAGGCCAACACCTCCATGGGCGAGGTCTGCGTGGGGCGATCCAGCTGGCTGATGGAGATGAACGCGGCGATCAAGGGCGAGGTCGAGGGCGTGGAGTCCCGCATCGAGGGGATGACGGGCGTGCACGTGATGCGCGACGGGCGGTACCTGGGCGCGGTGGGCCTCGAAGACACGGTTCGCCCCAACACCAAGGGCGTGGTCTCGCGCCTGCGCGACCTGGGGGTCAAGCAGGTGGCGATGTACACGGGCGACCGCCTGAGCGTCGCCAGGCGAGTGGGCCTGGCCGTGGGCGTGGACAGCGTCGAGGCCGAGTGCCATCCCGAGGAGAAGCACGAGCAGATCCGGGCCCTGGTCAAGAGCGGGCATCGCGCGATGATGATCGGGGACGGGATCAACGACGGGCCCAGCCTGGCCGAGGCCGACGTGGGCGTGGCGATGGGCCTCTCGGGGTCGGACATCGCGGCCAACTCGGCGGGCGTGGCGCTGATGAACGACGACCTCTCGCGCGTCCCGTTCCTGATCGAGCTGGGACGGCGCACCCGATCGATCACCGCCCAGAACATCGTGGCGTCGATCATCATCGCGATCGTGGGCATCGTGCTGGCGGCGGCGATCCTGGGCCCGCGCGCGGGCTCGCTGGCCCTGCCCATCGCCGGGTTCTACCACTTCCTGGGCGACATCTTCGTGGTGGGCAACAGCTTCCGCCTCTTCCGCTTCGGCGAGGGCTTCGTCGAGGCCGAGAAGGCCGGCGAGGCGCCAACGTCGGGGCGGCGTTCGGCGAGCCTTCGCGGGCTGGCGGCCGCGCAGCCGGCGTGATCTCCCCTCGCGGGCCTACAGGATCGTTCCCGTCAGGAGCAGCACCGCCAGCCCGAAGTAGATGAGCGTCCCGCTCGCGTCCATCAGGGTCGCCACCATGGGGCTGCTCGCCGTCGCCGGATCGACCCGCAGGCGCTTGAGCACCAGGGGCAGGAGCGATCCGAGCGTGGTGCCCCAGAGGACGACGACGGCGACCGCCAGCGCGATGGTGACGCCCAGGTGCAGCGGATGGGGGGTTTCGACCTGCCCGATCCCGCGTGTGAACACCTCGACGCACAGGAACCCCATGGCGCCCAGCGTCGCCGCGAGCATCGACGCGGTCACGAACTCCCGACGCACGATGCGCCACCAGTCCTTGGCGCTGACCTCGCCCAGGGCCAGGGCGCGGGTCACCAGCGTCGCCGCCTGCGAGCCCGAGTTGCCCCCGCACGAGATGACGAGCGGCATGAACACCGACAGGACCGAGGCCCGGGCGATCTGGTCCTGGAAGCCCCCGAGCACGAGGATGGTCACCGTCTGCCCGACGAAGAGGGCCGACAACCAGAACCCCCGCTTGTGGAACATCTTGAGGTGCCCCGTCTCCATGTAGGGCTCCTCCAGGGCGCCGACGCCGCCCATCTTCTGGATGTCCTCGGTGGCCGCCTGCTGCTGAACGTCCACCACGTCGTCGACGGTGACCACGCCCACGAGCAGCCCGGCGGAATCGACCACCGGCAGGGCCGTGCGGTCGTAGCGGGCCATCATCTGGACCGCCTCCTCCTGGGGCTGGTCGGCCCGCAGGGCGTAGAAGGAACGGTTCATGAGGCTCTCGATCGTGGCCTCGGGCGGGCTGAGGATCGCCTGGCGCAGGCGGATGTCGTCCACCAGCTTCCCCGCGTCGTCGGTCACGTAGAGCACGTTGATCGTCTCGGCGTCCATCCCATAGCGCCGGATGTGGTCCAGCGCGTACGCGCACGTCCACTCCGGGTGCACGCGGATGTAGCCGGGCGTCATCAGGCGCCCCACCGTGCGGGGCGGATAGCCCAGGATCGCCTGCGTGACCTTGCGGTCCTCGGGCGACAGGCTCGCCACGATCCGTGTCGCGATCGTCGCCGGAAGCTCGTCGAGCAGGCGGGCCCGGTCGTCGGCGCTCATGGCCTCCACCACCCGCACCGAGCCCTCGTCGCCCAGCTTCTTGATGATCGCTTCCTGGGCCTCGGGCGAGAGGTACGAGAAGACCTGGCCCGCGTCGTCGCGCTGCAGGAACCGGAACGCCAGGGCCGCCTGGTCCGGCTCCATGTCCGACAGGATCTCCGCCACGTCGACGAAGGGGATCTCGTGCAGGATCGCGCGCAGCTCGCTCCAGCGCCCCTCGCTGCAGAGCTCGCAGATCTCCGGCTGGAGGAGTTGGGCGGTGGGGTTGAGGGTCATGGCGGCGTTCCGGCGCGTCCAGAATAGCACCGCGGTCGGTGTCGCGACCCGACTTTCCTACCCTCTCCCGTGTCCGTCGTCGCCCAGTTCGCCAGCCCCTACCTCGCCCAGCTCGCCATCATGCACCTCTGGACGCACGGCGTCATGGCCCGCACCACGCTCCCCAGCCCCTTCCATAACTGGGTTGCCCTGTACGTGATCGACGTACGCCAACGCGACAGGGCCCGCGACCTCCTCGCCCAATACCAGATGGAACGCCCGCGTCCCGAGGCCGGCTGGGAGCTCCACACCCACCCCGAGCTCGCCCGCCTCGACCCCCAGAGCCTGGCGAGCTTCGACGTGCGCTGCCCGCGCTGCGATGCGCCCCTCCCGGTCCACGGGCCCGACGGCGCCGAGACCCGCGCCTGCCCGGCCTGTGCCGCGCCCGTCGACCTCCCCGAGCTCATCGTCCTCCGCCACGGGCCCGAGGCCCTCGCCGCCTGCTACCCCGACGACATCGACGTGCTCGACGACGACGCCCTGCGCGAGATCCCGATCCTCTGCCCCGAGTGCGGTTACTCCCTGGCGGGGCTCGGCGGCGTGGGCGTGTGCCCCGAGTGCGCCGCGGCGTACGACAAGCGCGTGCTGCTGCGGGGCTTGCGCGATGGCTAGCGCTCCCGGGGCTCCGACCCCGGGGCCCAATGGCGCGAGGACGAGGCCGCCGGTGTCGATCGCAGCACCGATGCGGCCCACCCCGGACTCAGTACGGGTCGAGCGGGCGGCCGGGCGGGTTCTGCTTGGACCCGATGGTCCACCAGAGGATGGGGCCGAGGATCGGGAGGAACCAGGTTACCGCACCCCAGAGGAGCTTGGCGTCGGTGGGCATGCTGCGCGTGAGGATCTGAACGAGAGCCACGACGAACAGAACGAACTGCCCGACAGCCAGAACGCCGCCGCACCACCAGACCGAGGCGAACAGCTCGAAGACGCCTTGGCCGGGCCCCGACGACGATTGGAGAGCGAGGACGAGGACCATCGCCCGCAATAGTACTCGGAAACGAGCGTGCGCGGCCGGGCCCGCGCTACGGGATCTCCGGCTCCACGAGCTGGGCCAGCAGCGCCAGAGACTCTTGCCAGCCCAGGAAGCACATCTCCACGGGGATCTGCTCGGGGATGCCCTCCTGCACGATGGAGAGGTCCGTGCCGCACGCCACGGGCTTGAGCGAGACGGTCACCGCCATCTCCCCGGGCAGGCCGGGGCTGTCGAACTTGTCGGTGTAGCGGATGCGTCCCGGCCCGCCCTTGCCGGGGGGCGAAAGCTCGACGTACGTCCCGCCGAAGGCGTGCGTCTGCCCCGTGCGGAAGTTCGTGAACGACATCGTGTACGACCCGCCCACGCGCGCGTCCGAGTGCGTGACCTCGCCCAGGAACCCGTGCGGCGGGAGCCACTTGCACTTGGCCTTGGGCTCCAGGAACGCGCGATAGACCACCTCGGGCGGGGCCCGGAGCACGCGGTGCAGTCGAACGGTGCCGGGAGCGCTCATGCGAGGAGTCTACCCGCGCGCCCGCGTCCGAATTCGGGATCGGCGGGGACGAATCACGCCTGCCGCCCGGCGCCTCACTCCAGCACAAACTCGGCGATCTCACGCGGAACGAAGCGGTCCGTTTCCTCGCCCCGCCGAACGCCCGTGCAGCGGAAGGCGCATTTCTCCAGGATGCGCAGCGAGGCCGCGTTGGCGCGGCACGCGGTGGCGTGGAGGGGGCGGCGCGCCTCCTCGCGCAGGAACATCGCCAGGGCACGCGAGGCGATGCCCTGCCCCCAGTACGGGCGGGCGATCCAGTACCCGACGCTGTCTTGAGATTTCCCGTCCACCCCCTGGACCTGGAAGCACGCCAGGCTGCCAACGATCTCGCCGCCATCCCGGGCGTCGAGCAGGATGACGCGCGCGTTGATCTTCGGATCGGTGAAGTGGCGCGCCCAGGTGGCGAAGAACACATCGCGCGCGCGGGGCTTCGTGCCGGCCAGCGCGTTGGCCACGGGATCGCACTGGTGCTCGTACAGCGCGGGCAAGTCGCCGGGCAATGTCCGGCGGAGGACGATCTCGCGCGCGTTTGGAGATCCTGCGGGCATGAATGAGGGTAGTTGCGGTTGCGCCGGCGCGCGGCGAATCGGGCCGCCCGACTACCCTCCCTCCCGAGGAAACCCGATGCCCCGGCGGTCAAGCGGCGCCACCGGGCGAGGCGCGAAGGACCGGGAGGCGACAAGAGCATGAAGAAGGCAGCAACCGCCCGAAGGGCGGGCCCAAGGCAGGCCGCCGCCCGCGCCGCCAAGCACGCGGGCGACGAAGCGCCGGATCTTCGCCAGGCCCTCGCGACCGCCCCGGCGGCCCGGGCCGCGTGGGACGATCTCACCCCCATCGCGCGCCGGGACTTCATGAGCTGGATCGACGCCGCCAAGCAGGCCCGGACGCGACAGCGCCGGATCAGAATTGCCTGCGAGAATCTGGCGGCGGGCAAGCGCCGCCCCTGCTGCTACGCGGTCGTGCCCCTGGACTTGTACAGCGCCCTGGGCGCCGCGACCAGGAACGCCAGGGTGGCCAAGGCCCAATGGAGCGTTCTGACGCCCGATGAGCGGAGAGACTTCTGCGATTGGATCGAGGCGGCCGAAGAGCGGGAGTCACGCAAGGCCCGGATCGAAGGAGCCTGCGCGATGCTGGCGGAGGGGAAAAAGAGGCCCTGACCGTTCGGGCGACGATGTTCGCGTGCGAGGGCCCCTGCACAACGGTTGCACAGGCGCCTCGCCCATGCAACCTCGCCGGTCCATGCTGCCACGCAAGCCGCGTCCATGGGGTTGTTCGGTGATCCCTCTGGCTGAATGCTCCCGCATCACCCCACGTACCTCGCCACTTCCTTCGCCACCTCGATCGTCGTGTTCTTGCCGCCCATGTCGTAGGTCTTGACCTTGCCTTCCTTGATGACGCGGGCGATGGCGGGAACGGACCCTCGGGCCTCGTCTACTTGCGTGCAGGCTTGCTCGGTGAAACCGCCGAAACGTCCGGCCCGGGCGCACCCGGCCGCACGGCGCGGCGCACGGCCGACGCAACGGCCCTGTCGATTGGCGTTCCGGCCTTGAATGCCCTGGCGATCCGCTCAGACTTGCTCGGTAGCTTGGTCGCCACCCCGGGCCTCCTTGACGATGCGTTCCCACGTCGCTCGCGCACGGATCATTATTGGCATACCGCCACCGCCCTGGGCGACGAGGTGAGGCAGACCGGTCGCCGTGTTGTCGTACACGCGCCAGCGATGGGCGAGGGGCAGGTAGAATCGCACGAAGTTCGAGATGCCGCGGTGGTACCTCCGTCGGATGAGCTCGGGCGGGACATCGTGCCCGCCTTCCCTCACCCGCCGCCCCACGCGCCGGATGGCGAGCTCGGGAGAGCGCAGCCACATGAAGAGCGCAGCCACATGAAGACGATGTTGACCTGGTAGCCGCTGGCTCGGAGCTCGCGAAGCCACGGGGCGAACGAGCGGCTTGCCATCGTCGTCTCGAAGGCGAAATCGGCGCGGGCGGCGGCGAGTTCGTGCAGCCGCTTGAGCATGATGCGACCCGCGGCAATCGCCGTGCGCTCGGGCGCGAAGCCCGCGAGCCCCGCCGCGATGGTGTCGGCGTTGACGAACTCGCCGAGATCGAGCAGGTCTCGCAGAATGCCACGTGCGGCGGTGGTCTTGCCCGCGCCGTTGGGGCCGCCGAGGAGGATGACTTGTGGAGCGCCCTGGCTCAATCGGCGACCCTCGCTCGCGCTTCCCTCCCGTCACCCCACATACCTCGCCACTTCCTTCGCCACCTCGATCGTCGTGTTCTTGCCGCCCATGTCGTAGGTCTTGACCTTGCCTTCCTTGATGACGCGGGCGACGGCGGCCTCGAGGCGCTTGGCCATTTCCTTTTCCTTCGGGCCGCCGGCGGAGCCATGCCCGAGCGCGGCGCCGTTGCCGTCGCCCAGCCAATCCAGCATCATCTTCGCCGTCAGCAGCATCGCGTGCGGGTTCACCTTGTACTGCCCGGCGTACTTGGGGGCGCTGCCGTGCGTGGGCTCGAAGACGGCGTACTTGTCGCCCAGGTTCGCGCTGGGCGCGAAGCCCAGCCCGCCGACGAGCCCCGCGCACAGGTCGCTCACGATGTCCCCGAACATGTTCTCCGCCACCAGCACCGAGTAGTCCTGCGGGTTCTTGAACATCCACATGCAGATGGCGTCGATGTTCGCCTCGTCGGCCCAGATCCCCCCGTTCGCCGGGGCCTCGTACTCCTTGGCCATCTTCTTGAAGATCCGTGTCATCAGCCCGCCCGTCTCGCGCAGCACGTTGGGCTTCTCCACCAGCGTGACGCGCTTGCGGCCCGTCTTCCTGGCGTGCTCGAAGGCCTGGCGGCAGATGCTCGTGCACCCCTGCACGCTCACGATGCGCGTGCTGAGGGCGACGTTCTCCAGGCCCTTGTCCTTCCACGGCTTCATCTTGGGGTTCAGGCAGAGCGCGTCGTAGATGCTCTGGGGCAGCGGGTAGAACTCCACGCCGCCGTACATGCCCTCGGTGTTCTCGCGGAAGATGACCTGGTCGATGAGGACGTCCTTGCCCTCGGGGTTGTTGAGGCGGTTGCCGCGGTAGTTGAGCGGGTTGCCCTCGTAGGTCTTGCACGGGCGCATGTTCGTGTGGAGGTTGAACATCTGCCGGAGCTTGACGATCGGGGAGAAGTACACCAACCCCTTGCCCTTGAGCTCCGGGGCGAGCTCTTCCTTCGCCTCGTCCTGCGGCTTGGACGTGATCGCGCCGAAGAGGCCGCAGGTCGTGCTCTGCAGCACCTTGACGCTCCGGTCCGGGAGCGGGTTGCCCTCCTTGCACCAGAACTCCCAGCCGATGTCGCAGGGGACGTACTCGGCGTCGAGCTTCATCGCGTCGAGGACGATGCGGGTGGCTTCCATCACGTCGTTGCCGATGCCGTCGCCGGGCATCCAGGCGATGCTGAACTTGGCCATGCGATCCCCTCCTAGGAGCGCGGTCTGCGCTCTGGTTTGGGTAGAGGATACCCACGGCGCCGAGGTCCGGGAATCCGGGGATTTCGCGGGGTCGTTCTCCAAAGAACATGGTCCGCCTCGACGCTCCGCGGTACACTGCGCTGCCCCCGGAGGAGACCCCATGCCCACCGCCGCCTGCGGATGTACCGCCAAGGCCAACCCCGCTGACGCACTCGCGGCGGTGGTCGGCCGCACGCCCCTCGTGGAGGTTCGGTACACGTCCAAGGGGCGTCCGAGGCGGGTCTTCGCCAAGTACGAGCAGCTCAACCTGACCGGCTCGGTCAAGGACCGCATGGCCCTGTGGATCATCCGCGCCGCGTACGAGTCCGGGCAGCTCAGGCCGGGCGACACCATCGCCGAGGCCACCAGCGGCAACACCGGCATCGCGTTTGCCGCGCTGGGGCGGGCGCTGGGACATCCCGTGCGCATCTACATGCCCGACTGGATGAGCCGCGAGCGCGTCATGCTCATGCAGTCCTACGGCGCCGAGGTCATCCCCATCTCGCGCGACCAGGGCGGGTTCCGCGGCAGCATCGCCATGGCCGACGAGTTCGCCCGCGGCGCCGAGTGCGGCGGCGGAGCCAGGCGCGTCTTCCTCCCCCACCAGTTCGACAACCCCTCCAACGTCGAGGCCCACGAGCACACCACCGCGCCCGAGATCATCGCCCAGCTCGAATCCCAGGGCCTGCGCTGCGACGCGTTCATCGCCGGGGTGGGCACGGGCGGCACGGTCATGGGCGTGGGCCGGGGCCTCAAGGCCAAGTGGCCTACCGCGCGCATCCACCCCCTCCAGCCCGCCAACTCGCCCACGCTCAGCGCCGGTCACAAGGTCGGCTCGCACCGCATCCAGGGCATCAGCGACGAATTCGTCCCCGCCATCGTCAAGCTCGACCAGCTCGACTCCATCGTGGACGTGTGGGACGGGGACGCCATCCTCGCCGCCCAGGCGCTCGGGCGCGTCGGGCTGGCCGTGGGCATCTCCAGCGGCGCGAACTTCATCGGCGCCGACATGCTCCTGGACCAGCTCGGCGACGACGCCACGGTCGTCACCGTCTTCGCCGATTGCAGCAAGAAGTACCTCAGCACCGACCTGTACCGCTGCGAGCCGCCCAGGGACGAGTACGCGGCCCCCGGCATCGGGCTCATCGGCTGGCGCTCGGTCATCTACGAAGCGTGCTGAGCGCGCCCGGGCGCCTCGAACATCTTCGCCACCGGGACATCACGGCACACCCCTGCCCCTCGGGGCGGAGGAGCCTCACGCCCGATGTCACGACGAGGGCCTTCTACTTCGCCTCGCTGGCCGTGTACTCGGTCTCCTTGAGCGCCGCCAGGAGCGCGTCGAGCGTGGCGGGGTTGGCCCCGTCGAGCGTCACGGTGGCGATCTTGCCTTTGAGATCCACCTCCACGTCCTTGACGCCCGCAACGCCCATCAGGGCCGCACGCACCGCGCCCACGCACAGCTCGCACTTCATGCCCTCGACGTGCAGGAGGATCAGCGGGACGCCTTCCACAACGACCGGGGTCGCCGCGACGGGCTCGGCCCCCGGGGTCGGCTGGGGCACGGACGGGGTGACCTCGCCGGCGGGCGCGGGAGTCGGAACTGGCGCCGCGATGGCCTCGATCGCCGGAGCAAGGGCCGGGGTGGCCTGGGCCGCCGCCTCGCCCGGGAGCTCGTTGGGCGCGATGGGCAGCAGCCCCAGCTGCCACATGATGAACATCCGCGTGTCGGCGGCATCGCGGATCCGCAGGTTCAGGGGCTTGCCCTGCCCGTGCCCGGCCTCGCGATCGACCCACAGGACCACCGGGCGGGCATCGCTCTGGCCCGCGACCGTCGCCTGCATAGCCGCCGCCATCTTGCGCGCGTGCAGCGGGTGCACGCGTGAGTCATTCTCGCCCGCGGTGAACAGGATGCCCGGGTACTTCGCGCCCTCCTTGATGTTATGGTAGGGCGAGTAGCGGCGGAGGAAGCGGAACTGCTTGGCGTCGGTCGCGCTGCCGTACTCGGGCACCCAGTACTTGGCCATGAGGAAGTGATCGAAACGGAGCATGTCCAGCAGCGGGACCTGGCAGACGACGCAGGCGAAGAGGTCGGGGCGCTGGGTGATCATGGCGCCGGTGAGCAACCCCCCGTTGGAGCCGCCCATGGCGCACAGCCTGCCCGGGTTCGTGTAGTTCTGCTGGACGAGGTACTCGCCCGCGGCGATCATGTCGTTGAAGACATTCTGCTTGTACTGGAGCTTGCCGGCCTCGTGCCAGCCATCGCCGTACTCGCCCCCGCCGCGCAGGTTCGCCACCGCGTACACACCGCCGTCCTCGAGCCAGGGGTAGAGGGTCGCGGAGAACGTGGGCGTCATGCTCACGCTGAACCCGCCGTAACCGTACAGGATCGCGGGGTTGCTGCCGTCGAGCTTGAGGTCCTTCTTGTGCACGATGAACATCGTGACGGGGATGCCGTCCTTGCTCGTGTACGTCTCCTGCTTGACCACGATCGTGCTCGGGTCCACGGGGACCTTGGGGCTCTCCCACAGCTGCGGCTTGCGGCTGGGGTGCTGCAGGTCGACGCGGAAGATCGACGGCGGATAGTTGTAGCTGCTGAAGGAGAGGTACGCCTCGTAGCTGTCCTGCTCGGTGCGCAGGCTCGCCGAACCGATCCCCGGGAGCGTGAGCTCACCCTTGGACTTGCCGTTGAGGTCGTAGAGCTCGATCGACGTGCTCGCGTTCCTGAGGTACGTCACGGCCAGGACGTCCTTGGCCACGCTCACGCCCTGGATCACGGCGTCCTGACGCTCGGGCACGAGCAGCCGCCAGTCCTTGCGGTCCAGGCGCCACAGGTCCACCGCGTAGACACACCCGCGCGGCGCATCGAGCGTCGTCTGGAGGTACATCGTGTCGCCGATCACGGGCCCGCCCGACTCGGCCTTCAGGCCCTGCGTGATGGCGCCGCCCTCGAGCTTGCCGCTCCTGAGATAATCCTGGAAGTCGGCGATCCACAGGTCGTTGTTGCGGGTGTCGGTGGCGTAGGCCAGCGTGACCCAGCGCCCGTCCTTGCTCAGGCCCCCCTCGGGCCCGTAGGTGGTCGCGAGCTTGGGATCGAGCCCGGCCTTGGCACACTCCTCCTCGGTGTACTGGCGGAAGACGAGCCTGTCGTTGGCCACGTCGTCGCCCATCCTGTGGAACATCACCTGCCCGCTGTAGGGGTTCTTGACGTCCGCGAGGTTGCGATACAGGAATCCCGAGGCGTCGGCAAGCCAGTCCGCCCCCTGGGTCTTGCCCGGGATCTCGAGGGGCAGCACCTGGCCCGAGTCCACGTCCAGCAGGTGCAGCGTCGAGTTCTCGTCGCCCGCGCGGTACGTGCCGTACGCCAGGAGCTTCCCGTCGTGGCTGGGCGCGTACCAGGCGATCGTCACCAGCCCCGAGGGGTCGATCGTCGCCGGGTCCAGCAGCAGCCGGGGCTTGCCCTTGGAACCCTGGCGCATGTAGACCAGGGGCTGGTTCTGCGTCCCCTCGCGCTGCGAGTAGAAGTACCGCCCCTCCTTCATCGTCGGTGCCGAGATCGAGCCCACCTCCATGAGCGGGCGCAGTCGCTCCTCGAGTTTCTGTCGCCCGGGCAGGTTGTCCAGCAGCGAGCGCGTGTAGGCGTTCTGGGCGTCCGTCCACGCCGCCACCTCGTCGGTGATCTTCCCCATGTGCTGGGGGTCCGAGTTGTCGCCCTCGAGCCAGCGGTAGTTGTCGGTGATCTCCACGCCGTGCAGCGCGTCCTTTACGGGCTCGACGCGCGAGGCCGGCGGGGCGGCGAGAGCGGACACGGCGACGAGGCTGACCGAAAGGACGATGGGGCGCATGAGCATTGGAATGTCTCCGAATCGGACCCCGCGACGGGAGGATTCCCGCCGCCACCCGGGGCCGGGGGAAAGGATAGAGGCCAAGCGCGTGCCCGGGCAATCGCGCAGGAATCGGCTAGCCGAGCGGTCGGGCCTCGCGTCGGATGCACTCCCACTGCGGGTGAACGCCCAGCCAGTCCGCCCAGCGGTCAAGGTACGCCATGTCCAACCGCTCTTGCTGGACCTCCAGCACGCGCAGGGCGTCGTTGTGCTGCTTCTCGCTCCCGCCCGCGAGCTTCCCCCAGTGGAGCTTGGCCAGGATGAGATCCTCGGGCGCGATGACCCACAGGTCCCACGCCTCGTTCGCCGAACCGACGCTCTCGCGATACCGCCGGGCGAACGACGCCTGGCTGAACGAGTCGGCGCCCAGAGGCCAGAAGTCCAGCTTCTCGCCTGAGCTCGAGTCGATCACGCCGAACATGGCGCCGCGACGCGCGTCCGAGGCGGCCACGTCCATGTCGCAGTAGAAACGGGGGGCGGGAAAGTGCGCGAGCAACCGGCGAACGCGCTGCGCATCCCCCTCGATGGCCACAACGAGGTCCACATCGTGCGTGGCGCGAGGCTCGCCCAGCAGGCTCGACGCGTGCGACCCCGTGAGCATGTACGGGATCGCTTCGCCCTCCAGGGCCTCCACAGCCAGCCTCAGTAGTTCCTGTTGTGGCACAGGCGCATCCGCTCCAAGTACAGCTTCTGAAACTCCGCCTCGGGCATCTCGGGAAACCTCCGCCGCAGGCCCAGGCGGAAGCGTTCGCGGGTCCGGTCCGAGAGCTCGCACGCCGCCGCCCAGCGCTGCGCGGGGGTCATCGCCCGCAGCACGCGGATCACCTGCTCGTGGTTGGCGCGGGGCTTGGGGTCCATGGCGCCCAACGATAGCGGCCTACTGCACCAGCCCCTTGGTGAGCCGCATGAAGGCCGTCTCCAGGTTCACCGGCTCCTCGGTGAACTTGGTGATGCGGAACCCGCTGTTCACCAGCATGTTGGGGATGTCCGAGGGCGAGAACCCCGGCGTCTCCTCGTAGGTCACGTGCAGCAGGCGCGGGGCGGCCCCGTTCCGCGCCGCCCCGGGCGACTCGTCGTTCGCCAGCGCGACCTTCTTCACGCCCGGCAGCTTGGCCAGCAGCTGGCCCGCCGGCTCGAGCCGGTCGGCCACGCCGATGTGCAGCACGTGCCCCAGCCTGGCCCGGCGCAGGATCTCGTCCACCCCGCCCGAGAAGAGCAGGTGCCCGCGCTCGATGACGCCCACCACGTTGCACAGCTCGGCCAGCTCGGGCAGGATGTGGCTGGAGATCAGGATGGTCTTGCCCATCCGGCGCAGCTCCTTGAGCAGCTCGCGCATCTCGATGCGGGCCCGCGGGTCCAGCCCGCTGGCGGGCTCGTCCATGAGCAGCACCTTGGGGTCGTGCAGCAGCACCCGCGCCACGCTCAGCCGCTGGCGCATCCCGCGCGACAACGAGTTCACCTCCGCCGTCGCCTTGTCCTTCAGGTCCGTCAGCTCCAGCACGTCCCCCACGACCTTGCGGCGCTGGGGCCCGTGGATGTTGTACGCGGCGGCGAAGAACTCCAGGTACTCCGTGACGACCATGTCCTCGTACTGGCCCAGCTCGTCGGGGACGTACCCGATCAGCGGGCGGATCATGCGATTCTGGTACCCGATCGTCAGCCCCGCCACGTTCGCCTGCCCGCTGCTGGGCTTGAGCAGCGTCGCCAGGATCTTGATGGTCGTGGTCTTGCCCGCGCCGTTGGGACCGATGAACCCGTAGCAATCCCCCTCGTTGATCGCGAGGTTGAGGTTGTTCAGCGCCACCAGGTCGCCGTACTTCTTCGTCAGGTTGATCGTCTCGATCATGGGCATGGGTGTGTCACTTCCCCGATGGCTCCGCCGTGTCTGCCGCGGGCCCGGCGGGCTCCTCACCGCCTCGATACGCCGGGGGATTGTCCGCCAGCGGGTAGATCCACCGAACGTAGGTCGTCCCCACGCTCGACGCCGGCTTCCCGTCGACCAGCAGCGGCACCGGCGACGCCCCGCCCTCCAGCGACCCCATGACGATCAGGCACGGCTGCGTCAGCCAGCGCGAGATGTCGAGCCCCTGCGTCGCCCCGCGCAGGTACACCGGGCTCGAGATCCGCGTCTCGTCCGTGTCCCGCGGCCCGGGCAGCAGCGATGCCAGCGACCACGCCAGCAGGTTCTCCCCGATCGTCTTGGGCGGGTTGATCCCCAAGGGCACGTTGTACTGATCCGTCCGCTGCTCGCCCGTCCGCACCTTGTCCAGCAGCGTCCGCAGCGCTACCGCCTGCCCCTTCCCCCGCGCCACCTCCAGCTTGGACAGGTCCAGCGGCTCCTTCGCGGGCCACTGGCTGTAATCCCACGACTCCATCATGAACGGCAGGTCGCGCGCGCTGTCCACCACGCTCTCCTGCCCCCGCACGATGACCACCTTCACGTCCCGCAGCGTCCCGGGAAGCTCGTGCACCAGCACGCCCGACAACCGCGCCGCGCCCTCCGCGCTCGCCTCCCACCGCACCTGCGACATCGCCCCCTCGGCGCTCACCAGGGGACCGGGCATCTTCCACACCGGGCCCCCGCTCCACATCAGGGCCACTTCCTTCACCGTCGCCCGCGTCGGCACGCGCATCGCGTCGGGGTGCTGCCCGTCCACCACGTACGCCCGAGTATCCAGGAACGGACGGATCGTGCTGTCCCCCAGCGGCTCCCACGCCGCGATCGCGTTCCCCGTCCCCGCCTGCCCCTCCACCGGTGCGTCCACGCGCAGCTGCGCTTCCCCGTACGACGGCAGCATCACCCCAGCCCACATCCACCCACGCTCCACCCCCTGACCGAACACGTGGTCGATCACGCTCACGTGCCGGGCCTGCACGCCGTGCGGCCTCAGGCTCGTCGCCCCCATCCAGCTCAGGGCCGTGAAACCCGCCGCCACCGCGAAGAACCCCACCCAGGCGTGTCGCGTCAGCTTCCGGCGTTTGAGCAAGGCGAATCCGATTGGACCCGCCAGCAGCCAGTACAGCACGAAGATCACCAGGCCCAGCAGCAGGCCCCCCGCGGCGCTGCCCTTGTCCCGGATCTCCTCGTCGAGCCCCCAGTCCAGCAGCACGGGCTGACCCCCGCCGGCCTTGGCCCGCGTGCGATCGTCCACCGCCTTGGACACCCGCCCGCCCTTGCCCAGCACCCGGTGCCAGAACGCCTGCGCGCTCAGCGATCCGTTCGAGAACTCTGCCGGACCAAGGTCGAACCCCACCAGCGTCACCGCGCCCACGCCCACCAGCCGGCGCACCACCACGCACCGCCCATCGGGTCCGTCCAGCACGCGGATCGCCTCGCCGGCCCCGGCGTCCGGCGCCGGCGCGAAGGTGTGCACGATCGCCCGCTCGGGCAGACGCACCGCCCGGCGAACGACCCGCTCTTCGCCCTCTTCCCCCTGCCGCTCCTCCACGCCCGTGGCCCCCACCAGCAGCGGGCGATAGGGGCGAAGGTCCACGCCCTCGTGCCGCGTGATCGACACCACCGGCATGATCGGGTACAACTCGTTCGATTCCCGGTTGGTGATCGTCTGCCCCACCGGAGGCAGCGCGATCACCAGGTGCCCCCCCCGCATCACCCAGTCCCGCACCGCCCGCGCCCGCTCCCCGCGCAGCTCCGAGAGGTCCGCCGACGCCCAGACGATCGCCTCCGCCGCCGCCAGCCCCAGCCAGCTGTCGGGCAGGTCCGCCGCCGAGTTCACGTGCACGTCGCGCGTCACCTCGGCACGCCACACCCCGAACGCGTCCAGGGCGCCGGCGCCGCTCCCGACTTCCCCATACGCCTCCAGGCCCAGGCGCCTCGACCCGACCACGCACACCACCCCCGTCCCGCGCCCCAGGATGCTGCTCAGGGCCGGCTGCAACGGGATCCGCGCCAGCAGCCGCCCCGACCGCACGCCCGCCTGCCCCTGGGCCGCCCCGGCCTCATCCCCCGCCTCGTACGCCTCCGCCATCATCGACGCGCCGCTGGTCCCCCCGGTGAAGGCCTGCGGCACGCGCACGTAGAACCACACGTGCTGGCGCACGCCCGGGTTGGTCGCCACCACCCGCTGGTACGAGGGATGATCGCCGTCCGAGTCGGTCAGCACGACGCGGACGACGAGGTTCCGCGGGCGCGGCGCCGCGTCGATGATCGCCAGGCGGATCCCCGCCCAGTCCCCCCGCCTCGCCTCCCCGCCCACGCCGAATTGGTCCAGGCTCAGGTTCAACCCCGCGTCCTGGGCGCGCGCCGCCGGCGCCAGGGCCGCCACGACCCCCAGGATCAACCCCACGAGGATGTCCACGCGTGCTTTGGCCATGCGCTCCGTCGCCTCCGGGCCCGCCCCCGGGGCATTTCCCGTGGGCGTGGTCCGGATAAATACTCGCGGATGATACTGGAAGTTCAGTCCCGAGGTTGCCCGGCCGATGGCAGGAACATGCCCGATCTCAGTCCGGGAACGTGGGCTCTGGTGGGTGTGGTGATCGCCGTGACGATCCTGACGGTCCTCCACGCCGCCGCCCAGCTCGTCCAGGGCGAGCACCATCGCCACGACCTTCGGGCCCGGGTGGACCGGCTCCGGCGCGAGCACATGGAGCAGCTCAAGCAGCAGCGCGAGGAGCAGGCCGTGGTGACCTCGCTGGCCCTCCCGGGCATCAACGCCGCCACCGCGAGCGAGGGCGCGGGCATGATCCCCGCCGGGGCCAAGGCCTCCACGAAGAAGAAATGAACAGGCCGCGAGCGCGGGCCCGCGGCCTGGCGAATTCCACCCGACGGAACCCTACTTCTTGCCCTTGACCTTCTCGCCCTGCTGCTCCTCCAGGATCTCCTTCATGAGGCTGGTGGGCAGGGCGCGATACTCGAGGAACTCCATGGTCGCGCTGGCGCGGCCCTGGGACATGCCTCGCAAGGCCGTCGTGTAGCCGAACAGCTCGCTGAGCGGGATCTCGCACGACACCATCTTCACCGGGTCCCGGTCCTCCGTGTCGATGATCATCCCGCGGCGCGACGAGATGTCGCCCGTGATGTTGCCCAGGTACTCGTTGGGCACCGTCACCACCACCTTCATGATCGGCTCGAGCAGCACCGGGCCTGCCCGCTCCACCGCCTCCAGGATGGCCAGGCGCCCGGCCTGCTCGAACGCCACCTGCGAGCTGTCCACCGCGTGGTACGAGCCATACGTCAGCGTGATCTTCACGTTGATCAGCGGGTACCCGAACTTCACGCCCGTGATGCAGGTCTGGCGCGCCCCGTACTCCACGCTGGGGATGAACTCCTTGGGGATCAGCCCGCCCACCACGCCGTTCTCGAAGGCGATGTTGTCGGTGAAGTCCAGCTCCTCGGCCTCCGCCTTGGCCGCGGTGAAAGGCTCGAGGGTGATCACGCAGTCGCCGAACTGCCCGCGCCCGCCCGTCTGCTTCTTGTACAGCCCGCGCACGTCCTCCACCTTGCGGGTGATGGCCTCGCGGTACGAGACCTTGGGCTTGCCCGTCTCGACGTTCACCTTCATGTCGCGGATGAGCTTGTTGCGGATGATCTCCAGGTGCAGCTCGCCCATGCCCGAGATGATCGTCTGCCCGGTCTCATCGTCGTAGCTGTACCGGAACGAGGGGTCCTCGCGCCGGATCACCGCCAGCGACTCCGACAGCTTGCGCTTGTCGTCCTGGCTCTTGGGCTCGATGGACATCGAGATCACCGGCTCGGGGAAGTACATCCGCTCGAGCACGATGGGGTCCTCGGGGTCGCACAGCGTGTCGCCGGTGTAGCTGTCCTTGATGCCCACGATCGCCACGATGTTCCCCGCCGTGACCTCCTCGAGCGGGATGCGGTTCTGCGCGTGCATCTCGAAGATGCGCGACGCGTTCTCGGTCTTCCCGTTCACCGGGTTCACCAGGCGCGTGCCCTTGGCGATCCGCCCCGAGTACACGCGCACGTACGTCAGGTCCCCGTGCTTGTCCGAAACAACCTTGAACACCAGCCCCGAGAACGGCGCCTCCGGATCGTGCGGACGCGACAGGTGCTTCTCCTTGTCGCGCGGGTCCGTCCCCTCCACCGGGGGCTTCTCCGTCGGCGCCGGGAGGTAGTCGCACACCGCGTCCAGCAGCAGCTGCACGCCCATGTTCCGCAGCGCCGCCCCGCACAGCACCGCGTAGATCCGCCGGTCCACGATCGCCCGGCGCAGCGCCGCGCGCAGCTGGTCGAAGCTCGGCTCCTTGCCCTCCAGGTACAGCTCCATCAGGTGGTCGTCGAGCTCGGAGATCTTCTCCACCATGTCGTGGCGCCACTTCTGGGCCGCCTCGGCGTGGTCGGCGGGGATCTCCTTCTCCACCATCGTCTCGCCCTTCTCGCCCTCGAAGTAGTACGCCTTCATCTTCATCAGGTCGATGATGCCCTGGAAGTCGTGCCCCAGCCCGATGGGGTACTGGATCGCCACCGCGTTGGCGCCCAGGCGCGTCTTGATCGTCCCGAAGCTGAAATCAAAGCTCGCCCCGATCTTGTCCATCTTGTTCACGAAGCACAGGCGCGGGACCTTGTACCGGTCCGCCTGGCGCCACACCGTCTCGCTCTGGGCCTCCACCCCTTCCTTCCCGTCGAACACCGCCACCGCCCCGTCCAGCACGCGCAGCGACCGCTCCACCTCGATCGTGAAGTCCACGTGCCCGGGCGTGTCGATCAGGTTCAGCTTGAAATCCTTGCCCAGACGCGTCCAGGGGCACGTCGTCGCCGCCGACTGGATCGTGATCCCGCGCTGCTGCTCCTCTTCCAGGAAGTCCATCGTCGCGGTGCCCTCGTGCACCTCCCCGATCTTGTAGTTCTTCCCCGTGTAGTACAGGATGCGCTCGGACACCGTCGTCTTGCCCGCGTCGATGTGGGCGCAGATTCCGAAGTTGCGGATGTGGGACAGGTCGGCTGCCATGGGTTCGATCCTCGCTCGTTTGTGCTGCTTGTCGGCCGGGGCCGGCCCCGACGGACCACGCCCGCCGGGTTCCTGCCCGGCGGACTCCTCGTATGCGTTCATTGTCGGGAACCCGGGACCAACGCCCGGGACAAAGCGCGGCCGACGGGCCGCGCGTCAGTGGAGTGGGGGTGCCTCGATTTCTTCGTCCTCGTCCATTCGACGCCACTCCCGCCCCAGCCCAGGCAACGCCACCTGCCGCGCGATCCGCGGGCGGCCCCGCCCTTGGGTTACTCAGGGGAGGACAATACTAACGGGTGGACGGGGCCCGTCAAGCCCCTTCCCTCACCCCAACATGAACCTAAACCGCTGCCAATACTGGTCTTAGCGCCCAGCCACCGCCTCCAGCCGCCGCTTCTGAGCATCCGTCAATCCGGCCAACGGATCCAGCCGCTGGTTGGCGTGCCTCAACAACCCCTGGGCCGCCCATGCTCGGGCTTCGCTGGTTCTCCCGATCTCCGCCAACGCCTCGACCAACGGCGGGATGCTCGCCACGCCCGTGCGATCGATCTCGCTCGAACGCGTCCAGGCCTCCACCGCCCGCTCGCGGGCCGAGCCGTCGAACCCGCTCTCCGCGATCTGCGTCCGCAGCGTTCCCAGCCATGACCACGCGCTGCTCTTGACCGGCACGCGCTGCGCGTACGCCGCCATCTCCTGCTCGGCCTCGACCACCAGACGCCCAGCCAGGTCGGGCGCCTCGGCGCGCGCCAGCATCGCCGCCCGTACCAGCACCTCCGAGAGCGCCCGGTGCGTGCCGAAATGGCGCGGCGCCAGGCCCGCCGCCGAACGCAGCAACTCCAGCGACACCGGCGCCTCGCGGGCCTCGACCTCGCCCATCGCCGCGTCGAGTTCGCGGGGCGTCGCGCCCACGGGCCGCCCCAACGCCTCGCCCAGCACGGCGCTCGCCTCACGCGCGGCCTCGGGGCCCGACCCCGCCCCTCCCAGGGCCCGGGCCATCGCCAGCGGACGCACCGCCGCCGCCGCCCGACGCAACGCTCCCTCCCATCGGCACGCCCTCAGCACCGGCGGGCCCAGCACCACCACGGCGCCCACCGCCACCGCCGCGCCCGCCGCCAGCGCCGACCAACGCCGCGCCTTCGACGTGCTCGGGTCCGACGCCCCGCCGCCCGCCAGCCCCAGCATCGCCATGAACCACAGGCTGGACCCCGGCGTCGTCGCGGTCATCTCGATCTGGGCGTGGGCCAGGACGGCCAGCGCGCCGATGGCCAGCGCGGGCCCCAGGGCCGCGGGTCGTTCCCGCGCGCGCGCCAGCACCCCGGCGCCGATCAGCGCGAACAACAGCAACCCGCCGGCACGCACCAGCGTCCCCAGCGGCGACGCCGTCTCCCGCTCCAGCAGCGCCGCCACCACGAGCGGCAGGGCCCCGATCGCCACCGCCAGCCGCAGTTCCCCGCGTGGCGTGAGCCGGGCTCGATCTTCGTGGTCCGCGTTGTTCGCCGTTCGATTGCCGCACGCGATACCGGCATTCCACGCCCACGCGATCACCAGCACGCCCCAGGCCAGGCCCAGCGCGCCCAGGCAGGCCGCGAAGTCGATCAGCACGCTGTGCGGGCTGGCCGCCGCCTCCGGGCTCAGCGCGGGGCGGCGGGCCACGTACGCGTCCTGGAAGTTCCCCGGGCCCACACCCAGCCAGGGATGATCCCCCACGACTCGTGACGCTCCCTGCCAATAGAACCAGCGGAACCACAGGCTGAGCTCCCCCAGGCGCTCGCCAATCGCGCCTCGCAGGGCCACCAGCGCCAGCGGCCCAGCCACGCACGCCAATCCAACGAACCCTCCCCACCGCCTCCACGCGCCCGCCCAGCGCTTGGCGACCACCATCGCGACGGCCAGCAGCCCCAGGCCCAGCCCGCCCCCCGCGGCCGCGCCCTTGGACATGGACATCGCCAGCGCTCCCGCCGCCAGGGCGGCACCGAACATCACGAACCCGCGCCCCTTGCGGATGTCCCGCGCCAGCGCCGCCAGCGCCGCCAGCGCCACCCCCGCATCCGCGCACACCGACCCGAACACGTTCGACAGCCCGAACCATCCCACGGCCTCGCGCTGGGAGATGCGGCGCTCGAACGAAAGGGCCATCGACGAGCCCTCGGTCCACCCGCGGGCCGCGAGGATCATCGCCTTGTTGCGTTTGAAGTCCTCGTAGGCCTGCGGCTGATCCACGAGGAACTGGGCCAGGGCCTTGCACGCCAGCATCCCCACCAATCCCAGCAGCGCCGCCCCCGCAAGGCGCGCCAGCAACCGGTCCCCCGCCGCACCGCGCATGGCGAGCGCCGTCGCGATGGCGGCGCACCAATTCACGCTCACGGCCAAGGACTCGGGGTCGCCCGGGCCCAGCCATCGCGCGTGCGCCATCGCGCCGGCCATTCCCGCCGACCCCAGCGCCAGCTCCCACCAGCGCGGGCCCATCCCCCGCCAGCCTGAAATTGCGACGCCCGCGCACGCCACTACCAGCGCCGCCAGGTCCAGCGCGGCCTCCTGCCCCGCCCCCAGCCCGGCGAAGACCATCGGCAAGCGCGTCGGGTCATCGCTCCAACCCGGGAACGGGTCGACCGACACGATCGCCCGCAGCACCACGATCGCCAGCAGCCCCGACACGCTCGCCAGGTGCAGGCCCCGCGTCACGCCGCACCCTTCTTTCTCGCGTGCGACCACTCGAACAGCGCCAGCGCCGCCAGCAACGCCGCCACCTGCGCGAAGACCAGCACGGCCTCGGGGGCAGCCACCCGCGGCAGGATCACGCCCGCCAGCCCCACGCCCCCCGCGAAGAGGTAGATCACCAGCACCGCCTGGCGCCGCGAGAGCCCCTTCTGCCCGATGCGGTGCGACAGGTGCTGCAGGTCCCCCACGAACGGGCTGCGCCCCTGCGACAGGCGGATCAGCACCACGCTCGCAAAGTCGTAGAGCGGCACGGCCAGCACGACCAGCGGCGTCAGGATCGCGTGCCACGGGGTGCCCGGCGCGTCCGGGGACGCGTGCGGCACGTACGTGATCCGCGTCGCCAGGAACGCCAGCAGGAACCCCACGACGAGCGAGCCACCGTCGCCCAGGAAGAGCGTCGCCCCTCCGCGCTTCCCGTCCCACTCGCGCCACGGGAAGTTGAACACCAGGAACCCCAGCAGCGATCCCAGCAACAGCGCCAGGCAGGCGGCCACGAACCACTGCTCCCCGTGCAGCGCCACCGCCAGCAGGCACGCGCTCGCCACCGCCCCCACCCCCGCCGACAACCCGTCCATGTTGTCCATGAAGTTCATCGCGTTGGTCAGCACCAGGAACCAGACGCCCGTCAGGGCGATCGAGGCCCAGGCCCCGCCCGCGGGCGCGTCCAGAATCGTCAGCAATCGCGTCTGCGGCAACGCCCCGCCCGCCAACTCCGGGGCCAGCGGGATCGCCACCGCCGGCACCGCCATGATGGCCAGCTTCACCCAGGGGCCCATCGGTCGCCGATCGTCGATCAGCCCCAGAACGTGCAGCAGGGCCACGCACGCGAGCAGGAGCACCGCGAGCGGCGTCTGCTGCCGCAGCCCCGCCACGTGCTCGTGGAGGTCCGCGGGCAGGAACGTGAAATCCGTGCGCCAAGCCGCCGCCCGCGACGGGTCCAACCCCTGCACCATCAGCACGACCGCCACGACGGGCAGCGCGAACGCCAGCACGACCGCCACGCCCCCGGTGTTGGGCACCCAGCGCCGGGCCGCCTTCACCTGCCCGGGCACGCCGGGCGAATCCACCGCCCGCAGGCGCCGGGACACGGCCCGCACGATCGAGGCCAGGGGCACGCCCAGGCAGAACGCCACCACGACGAGGAAAAAGCAGGCCCGGGCCATGGCCCAGAGTGTAACGACCGCCGGGCCGCGAATCGCGCGCGCGGTTTGGACCTTGGACAGGCCCCGCCGCGCGCCGCCGGGGGCGACGGGGTTGACATCTCCTCCCGCCCCCCCTTCACTGGTCCGTGACCGGTGTAAGCAATCACCAACCCGAGGGCGGCCCAGCCCTGCTCTTCACGGCGTTCGAGCCTTCGGGCGACGACCATGCCGCCGCCGTCATCGCCGAACTCAAGAAGCGCCGCCCGTTCCTCCCGATCTTCGCGTGGGGTGGGCCCAGGATGGAGACGGCCGGCGCCGTGGTCGTGGAGCGGACGGGCGAGGACGCGGTGATGGGCATGCCGGGCCTGGCCAAGATCCGCGAGCACCAGCGCATCAACCAGCGCGTGGACGAGTGGCTCGCCAAGCACCCCGTGGCCCTCCACGTGCCGGTGGACTCGCCCGCCGCCAATTTCCCCATCTGCGCCATCGCCAAGAAGCGCGGCATCAAGGTCGTGCACCTCGTGGCCCCGCAGATCTGGGCGTGGGGGCGCTGGCGCATCCACAAGCTGCGCCGCCTGACGGACCTGGTGCTGTGCCTGCTCCCGTTCGAGGAGCCGTTCTTCCGCGGGCGGCGCGTCCCGGCCCGGTACATCGGGCACATGCTCTTCGATCGCCCGTTGGACTTCGCCGAGCTGGACCGGCGGGCCCTGGTCTTCGGGGAGGGCAGCCCGAGGATCGCGATCATGCCCGGCTCGCGCCCCGACGAACTGCGACGGAACTTCCCGTTCCTGCTGGAGGTCTTCCGCATGATCCGCGAGGAGCACCCCGAGGCCGCCGGGCTCATCGCCGCCACCAGCGAGGAGGTTGGACGGTTCCTCCAGCGCATGGCCGACGAGCACGGGGGCTGGCCTCGCGGGCTGCGCATCGCGGTGCGCGAGACGGACGCGATCGTGCGCTGGTGCGACCTGGCCCTGGTCAAGAGCGGGACGGTCACGCTCCAGGTCGCCAAGCAGGGCAAGCCCATGGTCATCTTCTACCGCAAGAGCAACCCCGTGCTCTTTCTCATGGCCCGCACCGTGCTGGCCACCAAGCTCTTCACGCTTCCCAACCTGATCGCCGGGCGACGGATCGTCCCCGAGTTCGTGCCCCACTACGGGGGGCCCAAGGTCATCGCCGACGCGCTCAAGATGCTCCTGGCCCAGCCCGAGGTGGCCGAGCGCCAACGCCACGATCTGGGCTCCATGATCGCCCAGTTCACGGGCATCAACTCCGCCTCGTCCGCCGCCGACGCCATCGAGGAGATGGTCGGGCTGCGGGCTCCCGCCGCCGGCGCCTGAGCCGGTCAATCCGCGCGGCGCGAATAGATCCCCAATCGCAGCGAACGCTGGTCGCCCTCGCTGGTCCTGACCACGAACTCCACGCGATCGCCCGCGGAGAATCCCGCGTCGGCCATCGCCAGCCCGGCCTGCCCGGGCGAGGTGGTCCCGCGCCCGCCCACGCTCAGCACGTGCATGCCCGGCGCAAAGCCCGCCAGCGCCGCCGCCGACTCGGGCTCTACCGCCGCCACCACCGGGCCCGCGGGCAGGTCCACGATGGCCAGCCCGGTGCGCTCCGCGGCCAGGGCCAGGTGCTGGGCCGCCACCAGCTCGTCCGACGCCCGATCCAGTCGAACGCTCAGGTCGTGGGGCTCGCCGTCGCGCAGGTACCTCACGCTGACGCCCTGCCCCGGCGCCGCGGTGGCCACCAGGGCTCGCAGCACCTCCAGGCTGGGCACCGGCTCGCCGTCGATGGCCACGATGTAGTCCCCGCGCTTGAGCCCGGCGCGCTCGGCGGGCCCGCCCGCCACCGTGCTGGCCACCGGCACGCCCAGCCCGCGGAAGCCCGGCACGTCGAAGTGCTTCGAACCCTCCCCGAACCCGATGCCGATGAACGCGGGCGTGGGGCGCCCGTGCGCGATCAGCTGGGGCACCCGCGCCTCGATCGTCCCCAGCGGGATGGCGAAGCTGATCCCCGCGCTCTGGCCCTCGTCGCGCCCCCCGTTGCTGTTCACCGCGTTGGCGATGGCCACGTTCATGCCCACCAGGCGCCCCGCCACGTCCACCAGCGGCCCGCCCGAGTTCCCGGGATTCACCGCCGCGTCGTGCTGGATGTAGTTGGAAATCCCGGTGAAGCCCAGCACCCCGCGCGGCGCCCGCCCCAGGCCCGAGATGATCCCCTCCGTCATCGAGAACTTGAGCCCGAAGGGCGAGCCGAACGCGTACACGCGCTCCCCGGGCTGGGTCCGCTGGTCCGTGGCGCGGGGGATGGGAACAAGCCAGGGTCCCGCGTCCACTTCCAGCACCGCGATGTCGGTGATGGCGTCGGAACGGACGAGGCGCGCCGGCTGGACGAATCCGTCGTGGAAGTAGACGTGGAAGACCCTGCCGTCGCCGGCCACGTGGGCGTTGGTCACGATGTGCCCACGGTCGTCGTAGACCCATCCCGCGCCCGATGAGCCCGCCATGCGCCCGTGGAAACCCCCCTCGCGGATGACCTCGATGTGCACGACGCTGGGCGTCACCGCGCTGGCGATGGCCCGCGTCGCCGCGTCGATCTGCGCCAGCACCGGCAGCCCCGCCAGCGTCTGTCGCGCCACCTCCACCGCCGCTCCGGTCCGCGCCGCCGCGATCCGGCGCACCGCCGCCGGAACCCCCAGCAGCAGCACGCCCGCGGCCAGGATGACCATCAGCACCGGGCCCAGGGTGACAAAGCGCCTCATGCCTGGCCTCCCCGGCGCCTCACGCCCGGTGCGCCCGGGCCTGGCCCTTGGCGACCACCGGCACCCCCGCGTCGATGCGACGCTCGCGCACACGCAACACCCACTCGCGCCCCGCGCCCTCGATCTGCTCGCCCAGGCGCGCCACCGGCGTCGCGAAGCGCGGCGGACGATCCGTCATCCCCAGCAGGTCCTGCAGCACCAGCACCTGCCCGTGGCAGGCCGGCCCCGCCCCGATCCCGATCAGCGGCACCGTCGTCGCCGCCAGCACCTTCGCCGTCACCTCCGCCGGCACCGCCTCGATCAGCAGCAGCACCGCCCCGGCCTTCTCCAGCTCCACCGCGTCGCGCACGATCCGTTCCGCCTCCGCCGGCGTGCGGCCCGCGCCCGCGTACCCGGACGTGAGCGCCGCCGTCTGCGGGCGGCTCCCCACGTGCGCGCACACCGGGACGCCCGCGCGCGTCATCTTCGCCACCAGGGGCGCGAAGCTCGCGTCCGCCTCGATCTTCACCACGTCCGCCAGCCCCTGCGTCAGGAACCGCCCGGCGTTGCGCACGCCCTCGCCCTCGTCCGCCTGGTAGCTCATGAAGGGCATGTCGCCCATCACCAGCGCGCCCGGCGCGCCGCGCTTGACCCCCGCCGTCAGCGCCAGCAGCACGTCCACGGGCATGTCGATGGTGCGCTCGAAGCCCAGGACCATCTCGGCCGCCGTATCGCCCACCAGGAGCACCGGCACCCCGGCACGGGACAGCCAGCGCGCGGTGGTGGCGTCGTAGCACGTCAGGCAGGCGAAGGCCTCGCCCGCCGAGGCCATGCGGCGCAGGGTCTTGAGAGTGTTCCGCTCGGGGGTGGCGCCGGGTGTGGAACTCACGAGGAAGGGTAGGGCGTCGGCGTTCCACCCCGCCCGCGCGTGAAAAAGCCGCGGGGTGGATCCCGCGGCTTGGGAGTGACTCGTCGCTGGCGGGACTCAGAACGGGATGTCGTCCTTGGGGGCCACGTCGCCGCTCGGCGCCGCCTGCCCCTGCGAGCGCGTGACCACGCGCGGACGCGCGTCACCGCCCTCGCCCCCGCCCCCGCCCGGGCGGCTGTCGATGAACTGGAAGCTCTCGACGACCACACCCAGCTTGCTGCGGTTCTGGCCCGACTCCTTGTCCTGCCACTGGTCGAGCTTCAGTCGCCCCTCGATGAACACAGGGCGGCCCTTGCCCAGGTACTTGGCCATGATCTCGGCCGTCTTGCCCCAGGCTTCGCAGTCGACGAACGTGGTCTCTTCCTTCTTCTCACCGTCGGGCGAGGTCCAATGGCGATTGACGGCCAGGCCGATCTTGGCCACCTGCTGCCCGCTGTTGATGGACTTGAGCTCCACGTCGCGGGTCAGGTTGCCCATCAGGTACACCTTGTTGAAATTGCCCATGGAATCCTCCAGGTGCGCGACGGTTCGCGCGTGCCGATTCGTGCGCCCGCCTGTGGCGGGCAAGACCCGATCATAACCCTACCCGTTGCTTCCCGCAAGCCCAATCCCGCCGGTCCGATTCCGGCGGGGCCCCATGGGGCTCAGGCCCCCGTCGCCGGCTCGGGCTCGGGGGACGGGGCCGCCGCCGCGGGCGTCGGGGCGGGCACCGCGGGTTTCTCGGCCCGGAGCTTGGCCTCGACCTCGAGTTCCTTGCGGGCGTCGGCGGCCCGCATCTGGTCCTCGGTCATGTGGTCGGCCCGGAGGATGAGGGTGCGGAGGACCTTCTCCGACAGGTTGCAGTCGCGCTCGAGGTGGGCCACGTCCTTGCCGGGCGCCTTGAAGTACGCCAGGATGTACGTCCCGCGCTTCTGCCCGCGGATCTCGTAGGCCAGGCGCCGATCGTCCCACTTGCGCATCCCGAGGATCTCGGCGTGGGCGCGGGCCAGCAGCTCGTTGATGTGCGCGATCGCGCCCCCGAACTCCGCCGCCTGGGCCTGGCCCAGCAGGAACATCGCCTCGTACCGGTACGTCTTCGTGTCTGACATGTGCTTCCTTTGTGGTTGCCTCAAACCGCTTTCTTCTCGCGCCCTTCACCCTTGTCGGGCGCGTTGTACACGTTCATCGCCGCGGCCAGTCCCCTGGTCGCGAACATCTCGGCCGCGTCCGCGGCCTTCAGCACGCTCGGCTCCAGCAGCGGCTTCTCCTCCTCCGTGAAGCGGGAGAGGACGAAGTCGGCCTGGTCCATCATCGCCGGCTTGCCCCCCGCGGGCTGGAGCCCCACGCCGATCCGCAGACGCGGATAGTCGTCGGTTCCCAGCACGCGGTGGATGTCGTCCAGCCCGTTGTGCCCGCCCGTGCCCCCGCCCGGACGCAGCCGCACCTGCCCCACGGGCAGGTACAGGTCGTCCACGATCACCAGCAGGTCCCGCGCCGGGTCGACCTTGAAGAAGCGCACGGCCTCCCCCACGGCCTGCCCGGATCGGTTCATGAAGGTGATCGGCTTCATCAGCAGGCACTTCTCACGCCCGCCGCCCGGAAGCGAGAAATCCAGCTCCGCCGTGGCGGCCTGGAAGCGGGCCTTGAGCGGCTCGCCCGACGCGTGCTTGCCCATCAGGCGATCGACCACCAGGAACCCGGCGTTGTGCCGGGTCCTGGTGTATTCGCCTCCGGGATTGCCGAGTCCGACGAGCAGCTTCATGGCATGGGGATCCTGGATCTTCCTTACTTCTTCTTGTCGCCACCGGCGGCGGGCTTGGCGCCCGCGGCTCCCGCGGCCGGCTTGGCCCCGGCGGCGCCCGCGGCCGGCTTGGCTCCCGCGGCGGGCTTGGCCCCGGCGGCGGGCTTGGCGCCCGGCGCGGCGGCCGCACCTTCCTCGCC
>JBGAOG010000179.1:0-3774 GCA_044221985.1 Phycisphaerales bacterium | reverse complement strand
TCAAGGACGACCCGCGCGAGCGGGCCGTGCTCGGCGCTCGCGCCCGACACCTCCCTGATCCGATCAACCGGTCCGGTTTGGGCAGCGTCGAGGGCCTCAAGGCCATGACCCGGGACGATCTGGTCGGGCGATGGAAGGGTATGGGCAGGCCCGGCGGATCGGTGCTGGGCGTGGCCGGTGCGGTTGATCCGGCCGCCATCGCGCGCCGCATGGACGAGTTGCTCGCGGGCTGGAGCGGGCGCACGGAGGAACCAGGGACCGGCGCGGCCGCGCCGCGCGGTTATGCCCACGAGATTGACCAGACCAACCAGGTTCAGGTCATCGTGATGCACGACGCGCCCGCCGACGGGCCCGAGCGCGACGGGGTCGAGAGCCGCGACGCGCTGCTCGAGCGCATCGTGCTGTCGGTTCTGTCGGGCGGGATGTCGGGGCGGCTGTTCAGCGAGGTTCGCGAGAAGCGCGGGCTGTGCTATGCCGTCCAGGCCGGGTACCGGGGGGACCGCACCTACGGGTCGGTGTCGGCGTACGTGGGCACGACGCCCGAGCGGGCCCAGGAATCCTTGGAGGTGCTGCTGGCGGAGCTGGACCGGATCAACACGCCGGCCGGGCGAGTCACGCCCGAGGAATTCCAGCGCGCCCTCATCGGTTTCAAGAGCGGGCTGGTGTTCAGCGGCGAGTCGACGTCGGCGCGGGCCAGCGCGATCGCGGGCGACACGCGGCGGCTGGGGCGAGCCCGCTCGCTGGGGGAGATCGCCGACCGGCTCGATTCGATCACGCTCGACGAGGTCAACGCGTACCTGGCGCGGCGCAGGCTGGGGGCGCTGACGATCCAGACTCTGGGACCGGCGCCGCTGAACCCCCCGATGCGCTGAGTCGAGTTTCCCGCTAGACTCCGCCCGATGCTCTCCGCACCCGCCCGCGTCACGCGCTCTCTCTGGCACTACGGGCTGCTGGCCCTGTGCCTGGGTCTGCTGGCGGCGTGCCTGGTCTATCCCATCGTGCTGACGGTGCGTGGCGGGTTCGCGGTGGATCCCAAGGACTTCGCCAAGGGCCTGACGCTCGACCACGTCCGGATGATCTTCGATGATCCGACGCTGCGCGCGGGGCTGATGAACTCTTTCAAGATCGCCGCGTGCACGACCCTGGGGGCGACGCTGATCGCCCTGCCCCTGGCGGTGCTGGCGGCGTCGTACCGGTTCCCGGGCAAGGCGTTCTTCAGCGCCGCGGTGCTGGTGCCCATGATCCTCCCGCCGTTCGTGGGGGCGATGGGCGTTCGGGCTCTGATGGGGCGAGAGGGCGCGGTCAACGCGCTGCTGGGGACGCACTTTGACTTCCTTGGCAACGCCAAGTTCCTGGGCGTGGTGGTGCTGCAGTCGCTCTCGCTGTACCCGATCATCTTCCTGAACGCCACGGCGGCGCTGGCGAACCTGGACCCGGCGCTGGACGAGGCGGCGGAGAACCTGGGCGCCGGGTTCTGGAAGCGGTTCTTCCGCATCACGCTGCCGCTGATCCGCCCGGGGCTGTTCGCGGGGGCGACGATCGTGTTCATCTGGTCGTTCACGGAGCTGGGCACGCCGCTGATGTTCGACCTCAAGCAGGTGACGCCCGTGCAGGTGTTCGAGGGGCTCAAGGAGGTGGAGAGTTCGGCCCGCCCGTACGCGCTGGTGGTGGTCATGCTGACGTGCGCGATCACGCTGTACCTGCTGGGCAAGGTGGTGTTCGGTCGCAAGGGGTACGCGATGTACACCAAGGCGGCCCGGGCGGCGAGCGAGCAGCCGCTGGCGGGGGCCAAGGGCGTGCTGGCGGCGGGGGCGTTCGCGCTGGTGTCGCTGCTGGCGGTGGGCCCGCACATCGGGGTGCTGCTGACGAGCATCGCCAGCCCGGGGCAGTGGTACCACTCGGTGCTGCCGGCGCACTACACCCTGGGGCACTACCAGCAGGCGCTGGCGGGGACGGATTCCTTCGGGGCCATCGCCAACAGCTTCAAGCTGGCGGCGGCGGCGATGGTGGTGGACATCTTTTTCGGGATCGTGATCGCGTACCTCGTGGTGCGCACGAACGTCCGCGGGCGCTGGCTGCTGGACGCGCTGTGCATGCTGCCGCTGGCGGTGCCCGGGCTGGTGCTGGCGTTCGGGTTCACGGCGATGAGCCTGAAGTGGCCCTTCGCCAAGGGCGGGCCCCTGGACATGTTCGCGATCTTCGCGGCCGACCCGAACCCGGCGCTGTTCCTGGTCATCGCGTACTCGGTGCGGCGCCTGCCGTACATGGTGCGATCGAGCATCGCGGGGCTGGAGCAGACGAGCGGGGAGCTGGAAGAGGCGGCGATCAACCTGGGGGCATCGCGGCTGACGGCGGTGCGCCGGGTGATCGTGCCGCTGATCATGGCGAACCTGATCGCGGGGGGGCTGCTGGTGTTCAGCTTCTCGATGCTGGAGGTGTCGGACTCGCTGATCCTGGCGCAGCAGCAGGACGACTTTCCGATCACGAAGGCGATCCTGGCGTTCACGGAGCGGCTGGGGGACGGGCCGTACATCGCGTGCGCACTGGGGGCGTGGGGGATGGCGCTGCTGACGGTGACGCTGTTCAGCGCGTCGCTGCTCCTGGGGAAGAAGCTGGGGTCGATCTTCCGGGTGTAGCGAAGGGGCCGGGGCGTGGGAGTGCGGCCCGTCGCTGGCGGCGTTGCGTTCGGAGCGGTCGTCAACTCGGGAGGCTGAGGGGGCGCTGCGGCATGGGCGGGATCGGCAGAGCGGGCCCTTGGGGACGCGGCGCGGCGGGAGCTTGGGCTCGCGGAGCGATTCAGGATGCGTGTGGCGGCGCGGAGGGCGGTGTGGGGGCTGGGGGAGTCGAGGGCGCGGACGAGGGCGGCGAGGGAGCGCAGGCGAGCCCGCAGATCGCGGATGGCGCGGAGCTCGTCGCGGATGTCGGCGGGCAGGTCCACGCGGGGAATCTACCCGCGCGGGGCGGGGCGAGGCGCGGGAAAGGCGGGAAGGGCCGCGCATTGGCGCGCGCGGATGGCCCGGGGACGCGCCTGGGCGGGCCGGCGCTTTGGGTTGGGGTCATTCCCCCTATAATTGGCGGGAATTCCGGGCGCTGGTGTTTCAGGAGGCGCTGCCATGACATCGAGGATGAGGACGGTGGTGTTGGCGGCGGGCCTGATGGTGGTGGCGCGGGGGGCGGCGGCGCAGGCGTTGGGGTGGGCGCAGCGCGCGATCCAGGACGCGGCGCGGGATCCGACGATGGCGTACGACTCGGATCGGCGGGTGTGCGTGCTCTTCGGCGGGTACACGAGCCGTGGCTGGACGATGGAGTGGAACGGGACGGCGTGGAGCGTGCGGTCCATGACGGGGCCGGGCCCGCGGTTCGGGCACATGATGGCGTATGACAGCGTGCGGCACGTGACGGTGATGTTCGGCGGGGCGACGGACTCGTCGAGCGGCGAGGTGCGGAACAACGAGACGTGGGAGTGGGATGGCGTGGCGGGGGCGTGGCAGTTCCGGTGCGCGTGCGGGCCGTCGCCGCGGTCGTACGGAGCGATGGTGTTCGACGGGGCGCGGTGCGTGCAGTTCGGGGGCGAGACGGGCGACGGGCAGGTGGCGCTGGGCGAGACGTGGGAATGGAACGGGGCGGCATGGAGCCGGCGTCCGGGTGCGGAGCCCTCGCCCCGGTTTGCGCACGCGATGTGCTATGACACGGCGCGGGGCGTGGCGGTGCTGTTCGGGGGGGCGACGGGCGTGAGCGGGGGCGTGTACACGGGGAGCCAGGAGACGTGGGAGC
>JBGAOG010000178.1:0-3782 GCA_044221985.1 Phycisphaerales bacterium | reverse complement strand
GCAGCGGGGCGGGGGGCGGCTCGGGCGGACGGCTCAGCGCGCGCACGTCCGCGCACAGCTTCTCGCCCGTGCGTTCGGGGTCGACCACGGCGTCGTAGAGATCGGCGGCCGCGGGCGCCTCGTCGCCGCGCACGCCGGCGACCCGCACCTCCGGGTCCACCATGCGCAGGGCCCGCACGAACTCGACCAGTCGCTCGCGCCCCACCAGGGCCTCGGACCCGTGCCCGTTGGCGCTCAGCAGCGACGCCTGCACGTCCTGCCCGACCACGACGACGGCGGCGTCGGGCGAGTCGGCGTCCTGCGGGCTGGCCAATTCACCGATGGCGTCGTGGGGCGTGCGGGCGCGGACCAGCTCGATGGCCTCGTCGAGGCGCAGCGCCGCGTCCAGCCCCGTCCTGCCGACGAGGATCACGCGTACCCCACCTTGGACACCGCTCCGCGACATAGCTGGTTCAAGACTCCGCTCGAACATCCATTGTCATGCAATACGAACGGGACGGATGCAACGTTCTGAGCGAATCCCGCGCGAAGAACCGACTATCGGACCTGCCCGGGGGGAGCGGAGGGCGGTTCCTGGTCCGACAGCAGCATCTCGACCTCCTCATTGGTCAGCATGGTCCCCGAGGCGTCCGCAACGGGAGTTGGAGCGGGCTCGTCGGTGGGGGGGTCGCCCTCGACCAGGCGCAGGCGTGGGGGCGCGGGCGGCTCGGCGGACCGCTTGGCCTTGGCGAAGTTGCGGATCGCGCCCGCCTTGGTCGCGACCTTGGGCCGGGCGCCGGGGGCGAAGCGCCGCCGGGCCTCGTCGAGGCTCAGGGAGGCCAGCGCCGGCTCGGCCGTCGGATCGAAGATCCAGGCGAGGGTCAGCGGGCGGAAGCGTTCGACGGCGTCGAGGACCGCGCCCAGGTTGGCCAGGCGCCCCGGTTCGACGAGCAGCAAGACGCACCCGCTGACGGCCGAATCGCGGCCCTCGCCGCACACCTCCGCGAAGGCGAGCAGATCGTTGTCCCAGGCGCGCCAGGCGAGCTGGGGCTTGTCGAGGGCCTGGACGAGTTGATCGGGCGGGAGGCTCCCGCGGGGGTGCCAGATCACGCAACGGGCCGGACTTGGCTGCTCCGCGGGGGCCATGGCGCAGTGTACCCCTGATCAGATCAGGTTCCGCAGAATCTGCGCGACGCGAACGCCGCCGTCGGGTGGTGGCAGCGCGCGCAAGGCCTTGCGGCGAGAGGACATAGAACTGCGATCGAGGAACGACGGGAGGATCTTTTCGAGGGCCGCGACGTTGGCGCGCGCATCGGTCAGGTCGTCCAGCACGAGCGCCCCGCCGGCGTCCACCAGGAACTGCGCGTTCTGCCTCTGGTGCTGGTCTTTGTGGTGCGGGTAGGGCATGAAGATCGTGGGCACGGCATTGGCCCAGGCCTCGGCGACGGAGCCCGCCCCCGCGCGGGCGATGGCCACGTCGGCAGCTCCCCACGCCAGGCCCATCTCCTTGAAGAACGGGCGCACGACCGCGGGCAGGTCGGCGGTCTGGTAGCCCAGGCGGGCGGCCTGATCATCGCCGGCGCCGGTCTGGTGGATGATCTGCACGCCCTTGGCGCGGAGGTCGTCGGCGTGGGCCTGGGCGTAGAGGATGATGGCGTTGTTGATCGTGCGCGCGCCCTGGCTGGCCCCCGTGATCAGCAGCGTCGGCGCGTCGGCAACGAGCCCGAGCTTGAGGCGGCAATCCGCGGGCGGGAAGGGGGCGATGGCGATCTGACGCACGATCGGGGGGATCGGCTCCCACCTGGGATACTGGGGGATCTTGTACGTGCTCAGGACGCGTGCGGCGTCGCGCGCGATCAGCCGGTTGGCCTTGCCCGGGACGGCGTCGATGTTGACCAGGGTGATGGGCACGCCGGCGGCCTTGGCGGCAGCGGCGGCGGGAGCGGCGACGAACCCGCCCATCGCCACCAGGTGCGTGGGCCCGCGGGCCTTGCAGGGCGCGATGAGCTCGCCAGCCTGAACGACGCTGGGCTTCCAGGCCTTGCGGAACCTCCAGAGCCCTCGCAACCCGCCACCGAAGGGCAGCGCGGGGAGCGTGACGAAGGGCGGGTTCACGCCGCGGAGGAGCGTCTCCCCGAGGATCTGGCGGTCGATATCTCGCTCGGAGATGATGAACTTGAACTCGGCGTCGGGGGCGATCTGGGCGAGGTGCTCGGCGATGGCGAGGGCGGGGTAGATGTGACCACCGGTGCCGCCGCCGGCGAAGATGTACGTGGTGGCGCTCATGCGGGCTGGGGAGCGGCCGCGAGAGGGGGCGCGAATGCGGCGGGGGCGGTGCCGCGGGTGCGATCGATGGACACGAGGAGGCCCAGGGAGAACGCGGTCATGATCCAGCCGGTGCCGCCCGAGGAGAGCAGCGGGAGGGCGATGCCCTTGGTGGGGGCCAGGGCGGTGACGACGGCGAGGTTGATGACGGCCTGGAGCCCGACGGTGCACAGGACCCCCAGCCCGAAGAGGCGCAGGAAGGCGTTGGGCTCGCGGCGGAGGATGGCCAAGCCGGTCCAGAGGATGGCGACGAAGAGCCCGATGACGAGGGCGGCGCCGGCGATGCCCAGCTCCTCGCAGATGACGGCGAAGATGAAGTCCGTGCGGACCTCGGGGAGGAAGCCGAATTTCTGGAGCCCGTGCCCCAGCCCGCGCCCGAAGCCCTTGCCGTTGGCGATGGCCACGAGGGACTGGATCATGTGGTACCCGGATTTCTCGGGGTCGGCGTAGGGGTCCATGAAGGCGGTGATGCGTCGCATGCGGTAGTCGCTGGTGACGACGGCGGCCAGGAACCCGCCCAGGCCCAGGGGCACCCACATCAGGAACTGCCACAGGCGCGCCCCCCCGGCGAGCAGGACGACGCACCCGACGGCGGCGATCAGGGCGCCGGTGCCCAGGTCCTCGAGCACGATGAACCCGGCGATGGCGCCCAGGGCGATCAGCCCCGGGATGAGGCCGGTCCAGAACCGATGGAGGGCGCGCGCCCGCGCGGTGGCGTACCACGCCATCAGGGCGACGCAGGCCCACTTGGCGATCTCGCTGGGCTGCATGGTGAGCCCCTCGGCGCCCTTGCCCGTGCCGGGCACGCCGATCCAGCGGTGGCTCTTGTTGATCTCGCGTCCGATGACGGGCACGTAGACCAGGGCGCAGAAGGCGACGAGGGCGGCGGCCACCAGGAACAGGGGGCGGATCCCGCGCAGCGGGGGGTCGTTTCCGGGCGGGCGATGCTCGAAGGCCTCGGCCCAGCGACGGATGGGGACGAAGGCCCCGACCGCCAGGGCCGCGAGGGCGAGGAGCATGTAGACGGTGGAGCGGGAGAGGACGATGGACTCGGGCGTGACCGGGGGCGCCCCGGCCGTGCCGGGCGTGACCATGCGCACGCCCATGCTGGCGGAGTTGACCATGACGACCCCGAGGGTGAGCAAGGCCAGCGCGCAGAGTGAGAGGACATGCCCGAGGCGCAGCATCGGGGGAATATCGGCAAGAGGGTGAGAGGGGCTGCAAAGGCAGGGGGACGCGGCACAGGCGAGACGCCTGGCCACCCGAACTACCCCAGCACCCGGAGCCCGATTTTCTTTTCGAGCTCGCTGGTGGGGCGGGCGATGAGGTCGTACCCGTCGCTGCCCACGATCGTGCAGCGGACGAGCTCGCCGGGGGCGAGCTTCTGGTGAGGGCCCTGGCTGCCGTCGCCGAACAGGCCCTCGACGTCGACCGTGCGCGGCTTGTCGCCGCTGATCTCGATCGCCGCGTCCCACGCC
>JBGAOG010000177.1:0-3783 GCA_044221985.1 Phycisphaerales bacterium | reverse complement strand
TGCTCCCCTCGCTGGGCAAGGCCCGCGAGACGGCCAGGCAGATCAAGTGCGCCGTCAACGCCCGCAGCATCGCCCAGGGCGTGGCCATCTACACCTCCGTCAACAAGGACACCAACCCGGCGTCGTACCTGTACCCCGAGAGCAACACGGACTCGATCCCGACCTGGACCCTGGCCAACCAGTTCGGATCCGGGGAGTCCCGGGGCCTGGCCTACCTCCACTGGTCCTGGTTCCTCTTCAACGACGGCTCGACCTCGCAGGACTCGTTCACCTGTCCCAGCGTGCCGCCCGGCGGGGCCCCGCGCACCAATCCCGGCGCCGACCCCACGGACTGGGAGGCCGGGCAGATCGACGTCTTCGGTCAGACCGGCACGGGCACCGTGACGGACTTCCAGGTCAGGCGCATGGCCTACACGGGCAACGAGGCCGTCTTTCCCCGAAACAAATTCTCCGACTTCGGTCGCCCGCGCCAGAACAAGTTCGTCAAGGACTCGGAGATCAGCCTCCCGTCGGGCACGATCCTCGCCACGGAGTTCGCCCACAAGGCCAACTGGTCCTCGCTCTACAACGGCTCGGACAGCATCATCGTCAGCCACCGGTCCATCTTCCCATTCGAGGGCATCAGCTCGGGCTCGGATCCGTACGGCGAGCCCCTCGGCGCCGCCGCGGTGGCCCGCTTCCGGTACCCCGCCCTGACCAGCATCCAGCGCGAGTCGAACCTCAACGACGGGCTCCTGGGCAGCTCCGGGCTCTCCATCCTCAACGCCGTCGGTCGAACGCACAAGGGAAGGCGTGACGACAAGGGGGGCGGTGCGAACTTCGCGTTCGTCGACAACCATGTCGAGATGATGACCGTGAGCGAATCGATCAAACAGAAGAAATGGGGCGATCGAGCCTACAGCATCACCGGGGACAACCGGGTGGACATGCAGAACTGAACCACGAAACGCCCGCAGCCGCGGGCGTTTGTGTTGATGCCGACAAGTTTCCGTTGCGGGTGCGCGAATGGTGCGCACGGGCTCGGTCTGTACCGCTCCGCCGGTGTTCGGCGGGGCTTCGAGGTGGGATCGTTTGGCTTCTTGAGGAGTCGAGAATGAAGCGGAATAAGAACCTGATCGTGGCGGCGGCCGGCCTGGCCGTCGGTACCGGCGGCATCGCCCTCGCCGCCGGAACCGTCGTGAACATGAGCGGCGCCACCCTGCTGCAGAACTTCTGCATCAAGCCCGCGGCGTACAACGACTTCATCGACGTGGACGGGAACGGAATCTCGGGGAACCTCGGCACGGGCATCCAGGGCCTGGCCCCCGCCGCCGACATCAACGGCTACTGGGTCTTCGTCTACCGTTCCTCGGGCTCCGGCAACGGCTTCCGTGACCTCGTCAACCACGGGCTCGCGTTCGACATCACCCCCGCCGGCGACGACATCGGCATCTGCGGGGCGCCCATCGCCCCCGAGGCCGACGGCACGCCCACGTCGCGTCCGCCGGACAACGCCTACCAGAACCGAGTGCTGTTCATCTCGGCGGGCGTAACGCAGTCCTCGTATCAGCCCCTGAACTCCGGCGGTCACCCCAACCGCACCAACACCACGACCCTGCAGCCCTCCACCAGCACCACGGGGCCCGATGGCACGCGCATCGACATCGCCATCCTCGACGTGCCCAGCCGCTGGTTCGTCAAGAGCGCCGGCACCGCCTCGCCCTTCCTGACGCCCGGGGCCGCGGGCTATGGCAGCAACACCAGGGTCGCCGTCACCGCCACCGGGGCCGCCACCACGCAGACCAACGCCCTGACCAGCCTGGGCGTCCTGAACCTCTTCGATCCAGCCAACCCCGGCGCCGCCAACAGCAACGCGCTCTTCGACACGCCCCTCTTCTGGGCCCCCATCGCGCCGGTCACCAACTTCGGCACGGGCATGAGCCAGATCACCATGACCCAGGTCCGGCACCTCGTCGCGGCCGGGCGCCTCCCCTCGGGCGAGAACCTGATGGTCATCACCCGCGACGTGGGCTCGGGCACCCGCAACGCCTTCCAGAACGCCATCGGCGTCTCGCCCGACTTCGGCGTGGGCGAGAACATCGGCGTCGCCACCAGCAGCGCCACCAACGACCTGCTGGGGCCGAACTTCCAGGCCTCGAACAAGGGCTCCAACAGCCGCATGGAATCCACGATCTTCAACCACCGCCTCGCCGTCGGATACGTCGGCACCGAGCGCGCCGTGGACGGCGGCTGGGCCCTCCCGCTCAACAGCCCCTCCGCCCGCGCGGACATCCTGAGCACGCTCAACGACCTCTACGCCGGGGCCACGACCTACGTCCGCCCGACCATCGACAACCTCCTGGACAACAACGCGAACGGGTGGGTCATCGGAGGGCCCGCCGCCCTGTCCACCATCGGTGACCCCAAGGCCGCCAGCGTCGCCGACGGTGGCACCGCCAGCGGGCTGCCGGCGATGCGCAACAACGCCGCCGCCGAGTGGATCAACAACGTCCGCAACAGCATCGAGGCCTTCATCGCCGTCCCGACGGACGTCGACAACGTCGGCATGCCCGGCGAGTTGGCCGCCACCCAGTTCATCTTGACCCCGGCCCTCGACTACGTCAAGGACCTGGTCACCCCCACCACCCTCCTGGCCAACCCGGCCTACAACGCGTCCCTCCAGGCCTACACCCGCGTCAACAACGTCCACACCAACGCCTGCTACCTCAACTTCAACGCCAACGGCATCGGGCGCTCCGCCCGCACCACCGGCGTGGGCAACTACTCCGAGGGCGAGGCGTCCGCCTACCGCCGCCAGGACGGCACCCTCCAGCTCTATTCCTCCACCCTCCCCCTCCGCAACAAGGTCAGCGGCGACTTCAACGGGGACGCCCTCCGCAACATGAACGACATCTGCGACATGATCGCCGCCTGGAACCAGCGCAACGGCGGGCCCGCCTGGACCGCGCCCAACGGCACCGGCGCCATCGCCGGCGCCCCCGGCGCCGACGCCATCATCGAGGTCCTCGGCGACTTCGACGGCAACGGCAACTTCGGCAACACCGGGGGCGCCGCCCCCGCTCCCGACTCCAAGGACGTCCGCTACTTCGCCGACGGACTCGCCCTCGACGTGGGCTCCGGGCTCCTCAACCGCGCCGTCGGCTTCCAGACCGTCGACTGCTGCTTCGGCGGCAACTTCTTCGGGACCACCATGGGCCCCGGTGCGAGCGCGATGAACCGCTACATCACCGGCGCTTCCGCCGCCGACATCGCCGGCGCCGCCGGAACCACCCCCGGCTACGTTCCCGTCGGCGCTGACGGGCGCGTGGACGGCAAGGACCTCGACTACATCGTCGCCCAGTTCAAGACCAACACCCGCGTCACCGATGGCGCCGCCACCTGGTCCAACCTCGCCGAGGCGGCCTTCTTCGACCTCTCCGCCGACATCACCGGCGACCTCGTCGTGGACCAGAACGACGTCGACCTCGTCGTCCACACCTACCTCAACACCAACTACGGCGACGTGAACCTCGACGGCTCCGTCGACACCCTCGACATCGCGACCATCAACGCCAACCTCGGCACGCTCCCCGCCACCTGGGCCCGCGGGGACGTCGACGGCGACGGCGCCATCGGCGCCAGCGACCTCGCCCTCGCCAACACCAACCACGGCGCGGCCCGCCCGCTCTGCCCGGCGGACCTCGACAACGGCGGCAACTGCGGCATCCCCGACGGCGGGACCGACATCAACGACCTGCTGTACTTCCTCGCGCGCTACGAGGCGGCCGACCTCGCCGCCGACGT
>JBGAOG010000176.1:0-3837 GCA_044221985.1 Phycisphaerales bacterium | reverse complement strand
GCTGGTGATCGATGGGACGGGCGAGGCCGAACCGTCGCCGCTGGCCAGGGCGCTGCGCGACGCGGGCGTGGAGGTGGGCGTGGTGGCTCCCGAGCAGGCCCCGCCGGACCTGCTGAGCCTGCAGGCGTATGACCTTGTGGTGCTGGAGAACGTGGCGGCCGAGGCGTTGTCGGAGGAGTTTCAGGAGTGGCTGGGCGCGTTCGTGCGGGACATGGGGGGCGGGCTGGTGATGGCGGGCGGGCCCGACTCCTTCGGCGCCGGGGGGTGGCGCGGGACCGAGCTGGAGAAGCTGCTCCCGGTTCGGCTGGAGATCCCCGACCGGGCGGTCGCTCCTGACGTGGCGACGATCTTCGTCATCGACAACTCGGGCTCGATGAGCTGGTCGGCGATGGGCTCGGGGCGCAGCAAGCAGGAGCTGGCGGACGAGGCGACGGCGCTGGCGATCTCTCGTCTGCGGAAGGCGGACCTGGTGGGGATCATCGCGTTCAACACGGAGCCCGAGGTGGTGGTGCCGCTGGGCGCGAACGCGGACATCGCGGGGAACCAGAAGGCCGCCCGTGAGATCTACCCGGGCGGGGGGACGAACATTCCCCCGGCGGTGGAGGAAGCGCTGGACCAGCTCGCCCGGGTGGACGTGAAACAGAAGCACGTGATCGTGCTGTCGGACGGGCTGTCGATGGGTCGGGAGCGGCTTGCGGGCCTGGCGGAGCGAGCCCGCGACGAGGGGGTGAAGCTGAGCACGGTGGCGGTGGGCCTCGACGCCGACGGGCAGGTCATGGAGCGGATGGCCACGATCGCGGGAGGGCGGTATTACCACGTTCTGAACCCCAATGCGCTGCCGCGGATCTTCCTGAAGGCGGTGCGCGTGGTGCGCAGCCCGCTGGTGCGCGACGAGGCGTTCCAGCCGGTGGTACTGGCGCCGGAATCGCCGCTGGCGGCGGGGGTGGGTGTCCCGCCGATGCTCAACGGGCTCAACCTGACGGCACCCCGCGAGGAGCCCGCGATCACGCTGGCGATGGCCAGCCCGCGGGGCGACCCGCTGCTGGCGCACTGGAACGTGGGCCTGGGCAAGGTGGTCGCCTTCACGTCGGACGCTCGGCGGTGGGGCCAGCCCTGGCTGGGATGGGAAGCCTACCGGCGGTTCTGGCTTCAGGTGGTGCGTCAGACGGCCCGGGCCGCCACGGGGCGGGCCTTTGAAGGCGACGCGCAGGTGCGTGACGAGGTGCTGCACGTGACGGTGCGGGCCACGGACCCGGCGGGCTCACCGCTGGATGGGCTGGCGATGCCGGCGACGGTGTACACGCCCACGGGCGTGTCGCGGGCGTTCACGCTGGCCCAGAGCGGGCCGGGGGTGTACGAGGGGTCGCTTGCGGCTCCCGAGCGTGGCACGTACGTGGCGCTGGTGCGTCCGGGCAGCGGCGGCACGCGCCTGGCGCCGGTGCTGCTGGGGGCGACGGCGCGGGGCGGGGCGGAGCTGAGATCGTTGGCCTCCAACGCCGCGTTGCTGGAGCAGATCGCGGAGGCCACGGGAGGGCGGGTGCTGGACGTGAACGCCGCGGCGCCGGCAAGCCTGTTCCTGCGCGAGGGCGTGGCGCCCCAGGAGGCGGTGACGAATCTGTGGCGGGGGCTGCTGGTGGCGGCGCTGGCGCTGCTGATGCTGGACATCGCGGCGCGTCGCATCGCGTGGGATCGGTGGGTCGGTCGTGAGTTTGCGCAGGAGGCGCGGGCGTCGCTGGGCGTGCGGGGCGAAGGGGCGACGGGCGTCGTGGCGGGATTGCGGGCGTCGCGCCGGCGCGGCGCCGATGGAGCGCTGGCGTTGGACGAGCGCGACGCCGAGGCCCTGGCGACGGCCGCGAGGGATCGACGGCGCGCGGTCCGGCTCGCCCAGGCCCAGGGGGAGCAGGGCACGAGCGTGGATGGGGGGAGCGAGGGTGGTTCCTCGCTGCTGGCGGCCAAGCGTCGGGCGGCGGAGCGATTCGAGGACCAGGGCGATGCCTGACGCCAACGCCCCGCACGAGATGAACCCCACCGGACGATTCAGCGATCGTGCGCGGGAGTACGTGGCCTTTCGCCCCTCGTATCCCGCGGGCGTGATCGACGCGGTGCTGGATGGGATGGGCGAGCCCGGGCTGCTGGTCGCGGCGGACGTCGGCGCGGGGACGGGGATCTCGGCGCGCCTGCTCGCGCAGCGCGGCGTGGAGGTGGTGGCGGTGGAGCCCAACGAGGCCATGGCCGGGGCCGCCGAGGCCCACCCTCGCGTGCGTTGGGTGCGGGCGCGGGCGGAATCGACGGGCCTGGCGCCCGCGAGCGTGGACCTGATCGTGTGCGCGCAGGCGTTCCACTGGTTCAGGCCCGGCGAGGCCCTGGGCGAGTTCCGGCGGATCCTGCGCCGGCACGGTCGCCTCGCCCTGCTCTGGAACGTGCGCGACGATGACCACGCCGCGACGCGCGATTACTCGGCGATCATCCGCGAGGCCGCGGGGTGCGAGCCGGCGGAGGCGCGCGAGTTGGACGTGTCGGTGCTGCGCGAGGGCGGCTTTGAGGCGCCCACGGTGGTGCGGATCCCGCACGCCCAGCGCCTCGAGCGCGCGGGCCTGATCGGGCGTGCGCTGAGCGCCTCGTACGTTCCGAAGGACGGGCCCGGGCGTGCGAGGGCGGAGGCGCTGCTGGGGGCGGCGTTCGAACGCCACCGAGGGGCGGACGCCATGGTGGAGCTTCGCTATTGGTCCACGCTTTACGTCAGCAGGGCCCGAACGGGCGGGGATTGAGGGCCTGGCGGCCCTGGGCGGGCGTACTCGGGGTCACCCCCAGGGAATCCCTCAAGGCCGCACGCGGACCCGGTCGATACCCAAACAGTGAATCCGACTCCTCCGATCTCGACGCAGTCGATCGCGCAGGCGCAGGCGAGCGAGCGGGCGGTGCAGCGTCCGGGGGAATCGCGCCGGGCGGCGGATCCTCGGGCGCGGCGGCGTCCCGAGGACGTGTACGAGTCGATCGCGTCGGCGGCGGAGAACGCGCAGGCGGTGCGTCGCGTGGGCGGGAACGACGAGGAGGACGCGCACGAGGACCGCGAGGAGCACGGGTCGCCGGAGCACCAGGTTCCGGGCAAGAGGCCCGAGGCGCCGAAGCTGGACGTGCAGGGGTAGGCGTCCCGCTCAGGCCGCGCGGGCACGTTGGAAGCGATCGTCGCGCCGGGACGTGAGGATGGCGCGGAAGACGTTGATGATGAACCTGCGGTCCTGCTCGCGCGGGATGAGCCAGTGGCTGAAGCGGGCCTCGTCGAGGAGGTCATCGCGGAAGAAGGCGGCGCGGGTGGTGTCCATCGCGGCGCAGATCAGGGCCACGCCGGCGGCCACGCGCCCGAGGCTGATGGGCGTGCCGCGCCCGGTCTGGAACTCGGCCTGGAGGAAGGGGATCTGGTCACCCCGGGCGGCGAGCGGATGGTCACGCAGGGCTCGCTCGGCGCGGACGATGGCCTCGATGGCGCGATCGTCGGCATAGGCGGCAACGCGTCCCGCGGCGGCGCGCAGCAGCACCTCGGGCTCGTCGCCGGCGGCGCCCACGCAGCGTTCGAGCAGGGCGTGGCGCAACGAATCGGGGAACTCGTCGTCGCTCCCGGCCAGGTAGGCGGAAACGAGGCGGGCCGCGGCCAGCCGCAAGGGCGTGGCGGGTCCGTCCTGGCGCTCCAACGCCGCCCCGAGCTCCACGGCCAGCATTCGCTGCACGTTCTGGAACGGGTCCCGCGCCGGGGGGACGCGCGTGGCGAGCTCGGCGTGGATGAGCGGCAATCGGCCGGCGAAGCGGTCCGCGAGCGTCAGGCGCGAGCGGTGTCGCGAG
>JBGAOG010000175.1:0-3928 GCA_044221985.1 Phycisphaerales bacterium | reverse complement strand
CGATCGGACGGGTCAGCCGGGCGAGGCTTGGAGACCCGCTCCAGATAGGCGGCTCGGGGCTCACGGCTCACGATGAGCCGGGCGATCACCGTGCCCGCGTGGAGCTCGTACTCCGCCGTGCGACGCTGGTTGTCCACCGGGACGATCCAGCCGTGCCGGCGCAGCGCACCCAGCGCGTCCTGCACGGTGCGCTCCCGGCAGCCCGACCGCTCAGCCAGGCGGGCGACGCTGGGCCAGGCGGTCGCGTTGTCGCCGCGATGGTCGAGCAGCGTGAGGTAGACGCGCAGACACGAGGTCGGCATGTCGGTCCGGGTGGCGTGCGCGCGGAGCTCGTGGGCCGGGATGATCTCTTGAGGCAATGATGTCATTTGGCGGCGTTGCTCCCAGCAAAGAGGGGTGCGGTAGGGGTAGCCCTCGCGGGCGGGCGGGTGCGCGTGAGGCTCGGGCGCCCCTGGAGGTCATCGGCGAAGAGCGACCGGAGCAGGGCCTCGACGACCGGTGGACACACGCTGTTGCCGATGCGGGCGATCTGGTCGGAGCGCGTCCCGGTGAGGACGTAGCTGTCGGGGAAGCCCTGGGCGCGGGCGAGCTCGCGCGGGGTGAGCATCCGCAGGCCGATGTCCACCATCACGTACAGGGCGCCATCCAGGGTCAGGGTGACGAGCCCATCGGCACCGACGGCCAGGCCGTGCGCGGCGAGCAGGCGCCCGACCTCCAGCGCTGTCGCGAGCTGGGCCGGCGCGAGCTGAGCGCGGAGGTCGCACTCGACGTGCCCGAAGCGGTCCTTCGTCGGCACCGTCCGCATGGGCTGGTCCAGCGCCCGCCCGTCGGTCTCGCTGCCGTAGTAGGCGACGAGGTTGGCCGCGACCACCGCGCCCTGGGAACCCGTCGCCACCGTGGTCGTCTTCGGCTCGGTGACGGGGCGGACCCGGGGGGCCTGGCCCTCGCGCTCCCCGTTGGCCGTGCTGATCAGGCAGGGCGCCAGCGTGGTGGCCAGCAGCGCGTGGGTGTCGGCGGCGACGAGGGTGCCAAGCGGCTCGCTCATCGCCCTGCCCGCGTTGCCGTGGCCGGGGGTGGTACCGTTGTGGCGGACCAGGCTGGCGGCGACGAGCGCCTGGTGCTCGCCCCCGGCGGTCGCCGTCGGAGCGGGCTGGCTGACCGGCTGACCGGCGCGGGCGCTGCCCCGCATCTTGTCGAGGAAGACGGCGGCGAGGCCGAGCTTGTCGGTGCCCGTCACGGTCGGGGTGGGGTCGGCGAGATCCGCTACGCTGGACTTCCCGTAGAGCTTGACGAGGTGGCCTGTGGCGACGGCGTGCTCGTCCGTCGCCGTCAGCGTCGGGAGCGGCGCCTCAGCGGGTGTCGAGGGTCCACCGTCACGGTCCCAGCCGTGCCCGTGAGCGCGGGTGAGGACGGGCGCCACCAAAGCCTTCTCGCCCCGGTGGGCCGCCGTGATGGTCCTGACGGGCTCGTCGATGCCCTCGACCCGTCCACCGTGGGTGAGGTTGACCAGGAAGGGCCGCCCATTCAGGACGTAGCGCCGGATGCCCTCAACGACCCGCCGAAGCGTTGCCGGGGCGAGCGGCTTCTTCCGCGCGAAGATGCTCGGGCAGGGCACCGACCAGTCGATGCACTCGGCGGCGGTGCGAACCGGCAGCAGCCCCGGGCCGTGGGTCGGCTCGGGCCAGACGATCGGCTGCCGGTCGCGTCGAGCGACCACGAAGAGCCGCTTGCGGATCGTGGGTGCGCCGTAGTCGGCGGCACCCAGGATGCGCCACTCGACCCGGTAGCCGGCGAGCTCCAGCGCCTTCACCCACTCCCGGAAGGTCTCGCCCTTGCGGGCCGCGATGGGCGTGCCGTCGGCGTTGAGCGGGCCCCATGTGAGCATCTCCGCCACGTTCTCGACGCAGATCACGCGGGGGGCCACCGCCCGGGCCCACTCGACCACGACCCAGCCGAGCGTGCGGAGCTGCTCCCGGACGGGCTTGCCGCCCCGGGCCCTGGAGAAGTGGGTGCAGGAGGGCGAGGCCCAGAGCAGGTCCAGGCCCTTGCCGCCGGCGACCACCGACCACGGGGAGACGTTGAACACGTCCTCGGTGAGGTGGATGGTCCGGGGGTGGTTGGCCGCGTGCATGGCGATGGCGGCGGGGCAGTGGTTGACCGCCACGATCGGCGCGACACCGAGGGCCTGCTCGATGCCAAGCGAGGCGCCGCCGCCGCCGGCGAAGAGGTCCACGACCTTGAACTGAGGGGGCGCCGCGGGGGTCATGCCGCCACCCGCTTGGGCCAAAGGCCCGCCGCCACCCGGCGCTGCTCGGGGCCGAATCGGATGAAGGTCACCACCACGGGGCCGCGCCAGTCGCCGCGAATGATGACGAAGATTCCCGTGAGGTCGGGCGCCACGCGGTAGATGTCGGCGACATCCTCCAGGCGCCGCCCAAGAAACGAGGCGGCAAGGCCCCGGTCCACCTCGAAGGACTCGGGCAGCATCCGTCGGATGCCCCGAACGCCGATGCAGGGCCAGACCTCCTGGGCCCGCGCCTTTGCGTGGCGTGACACGTAGATCGTCTCAAACATCATGGGCTCCTCGTGGCGTAAAGCTCGTTCACCGCGCCCCGCGTGGAGGCGTCGCGGCTGACCGAGCGGGTGACCGCCTCCACCTCGACGGTGAAGCCGCGCGAGGCGAAGACCTCGCCGGCGAAGCGGGTGGGGTTGTTGGTGCTCAGGACGTGGGCGCCACGGTCGGCGGCCCGCGCGAGCGCGTCCGCCAGGCGCACCAGGTCGCCGCGCGTCCAGCCCTGAGCGGTGTAGCGGTGACCCTGGACGGCCACAGGGCCACCGAGCAGCATCGGCGGGCCGTCGTCGGATTCGTCGTCGTAGGGCGGGTCGGCGTAGACGACATCGCCCGCGCCTGCCGCCTCCACGGTGGCTTCCCAGCCCCCTGCGTGGACCTGCAGGTTCATGCCGCCCAGCACGGCAGCGCACCCGCGCAGCAGGTCGGCCCGCACGAGGTCGCGGCCCTTCGAGGCAGGGTCCAGGGCAGCGTTGAAGCGGCCTGCGCTGTTGACCCGCCACAGGCCGTTGAAGCAGCTCCGGTTCACCGCGATGAGCCGGGCGCCGCGCTCGGCGTCGGTGCCTTCGGCGTCCAGCAGGCCCGTCACGAGCCTGTACCACCCGGGGAGATCCTGCGTCGCCCGGAGCGCCTCCAGCACGGCGAGCTCGCGGAGCAACCCTTCGGGGTCCAGGGCCAGCGCCCGCCACGCCGCGATCAGCGGCGCGCAGGCGTCGCTGAGCAGGGCCCGCCGGGGGCGCAGGGCCCAGAAGAGCGCGCCCCCGCCCACAAAGGGGTCCACGTAGCGGCGCTCGGCTACGCCGGCGGGCAGCCGGGCGAGCAGCGCGGGGAGGCTCTTCTGGGAGCCGCCTACCCAGCTGACGAAGGGGGCGGGGTTAGCCACGGGCGCCCCCGAAGAGGGAGGGTTGCGCCGTCGCACCCAAGAGGATCCGGTGCGCGACCGACGCCCACGGTTCACCCTTGGGGTTGAAATACAGGTCGCCGCCGATGAACCGGCGCCCGTTGTCGATCGCCGCCTTGCCCGTGGTTCCCGCTCCGACGAAGGGGTCAACGACCAAGCCACCGGGGGGTGAGAAACAGAGCACGAGGTCGCGAGCGAGTCGATAGGGCCATCGGGCGGGGTGGTCTTCGGCTTCGATCTCGGGGGCGCCGGTGTGCCCCCCTCCTACGTTCCCGTATACCCATAGCGTTCCCCGGCGGCGCACCAACGGAAATGCAGAGGCTTGTTTGATGGCCCGCGTACCATCTGGTTTTCGTCCGGCGTCCGACCGCTCACGCGCGTTCGCCGGATTCGTAGGGGTGCCAATCGCCGCCGACTCTGGCCCGAACCCGCCGGCGCCGGGGCGCTGAAACCATAGT
>JBGAOG010000174.1:0-3992 GCA_044221985.1 Phycisphaerales bacterium | reverse complement strand
CCGCGCTCGCTGGGAATCCTCCAGCGCCTTCCGCGCTGATCCCGCGCGCGTCCTCTCCGGCCAAGCCAAGCCATACTGCATCCTCATCCCGCCGCCCAACGTCACCGGCGCGTTGCACCTGGGCCACGCCCTCAACAACACCCTGCAGGACATCCTCGAAGAGGCCATCGAGCCGTGGTTGCGGAGCAACAAGTACTTCCCGTAATTGACTCTGATCCAGGTGGCGCTCGATGCGTTCACGGAGATCGCGGCGACCAGCGGGACGACGGTCGCGATCACGAGCGGCGCGGGCGTGCGAACGTCCTGCGAGCTCACGCTTACGGATCGGACGACGGCGGGGCAGCGCGCGGTCATCTTCGCCCCGTGGCGGGCGGTGTGGGTGCGTGTGCTGGGTCTGGAGGCGCCCCTGGTCCGCGTGCACCCGGGCACGGGCGTGGCGTCGATCGAGGGGGTCGCCGGCCCGGCGCGGTATCGCGTCGCGTGCACCCTGGAGTCTCGCGGCGGCGAGGCGGACTCGGGGCGGGGGCGGGTGACGTTTGAGTCGGCGATCGTGCGTGAGGCGGCCCGGCGCGCGCTGGAACAGGCGGGGCTCGAGGCCGACCCCGCGCGACGCCCCGTCGAGAAGGACGGGATGGCGGCGCGTGCGCTCGAGAAGCACCTCCAGGCGTGGCGGTACTCGAGGTCCCTGCGCGCCCCACCGCGGGGGGCGGATCCCATCGAGTGGTTCGTGTCGACCAGCCGCGAGGGGCATTGCGAGTACTTCGCCTCGGCCCTGGCGGCGATGTGCCGCAGCGTCGGGATCGACGCGCGGCTCGTCACCGGATACCTGACCAGCGAGTTCGACGCGGCCCGCGGGATCTACACGGTGCGCCATGCCCAGGCGCACGCGTGGGTGGAGGCGGAGGTATCCCCCGGGGTGTGGCGCACGCTGGACGCCACACCGGGCGAGGAACGATCGCGCCTGTCCGGCCCGGCGCAGGGGTTTCTGCTGCGGCTGGAGCGGTGGCTCGCGGGGATCGAGAGCACGTGGTCGTCGAACGTGGTGGGCTTTGGTCCGACGGTGCAGGACCAGGTCACGGGCGGGGGGGCGGCGCGTCTGGGCCGGCGCGTCTCCGACGCGGTGGACGCGATGGCGTCGTACCTGGGTCGTCGCGGGGCGGTGGCGGTGGGGGCGTGGATGCTGATCGTGGGCGGGGGGGTGGCGGTCGTCGTGGGCGTGGCGGGCCTGCTGGTGCGTGCGGTGATGCGGCGCGTGCCCCGGGAGGGCGCGGGGAGTCGGCGCCGACGCGACCCGTGCGGGCTGCTGTACTCGCGTGTCCTGCGATGCTGGAAGCGCATGGGCCGGCCCAAGCCCGCGTGGCGCCCCGCGCTGGAGCACACGCGCGCCATCCACGACGCCAACCCCGAGGCGGGAGAGGCCTCGCGCCAGGCGTTGGAGGTCTGCTACGCGGCGTTCTTCTCGGGGCGCCAGCCCGACGAGGGCGCGCTGGGACGAGCCCGGGCCAGCGTGGAGCGGCTCGAACAACTGGCGTGAGAGGAGGGCTCAGTCATCCGAGGGCGGTCGGCGCGGGCCGAGCACGCTCTCGGCGCCCAGCGTCGCCTGCTCCTCGTCGAACCCCCTGCGCGCCAGGCTGGCGAGCAAGCGGCGCCAGCGGGCCTGGGGCGGCAGGGACGCGGGGAGCCTCGCGGCGATGGCGCGGGCGGCGGCCAGGGCCCGGCGGGCGTCGCGCGGTCCGCACTCGGCGGCGGACGCGTCCAGCCCGCGCTGTTCGAGGCGGTGGCGGTTGAGCGCGCGCGAGACGCCCTGGTCCGCGGCGATGTTCCGAGCCACGCGCTCGTCGCTGAGGAGGCGCTTGGCCGCCAGCGTGTCCAGCGCCGTGTCCACGCTCGTGGCGTCCAGCCCCGCCCGCGTCAGGCGTTCGCGCAGCTCGGCTCGCGTCTTGTCCGAGGCCGCCAGCAGCCGGATCGCGCGGCGCATCGCCTTCTCGACGGGGTCGGTTGCGCGAGGGGCGTGGGGGCGGGTTGGTCCGCGTGGGGCGGGCATGGGCGGGGATCAGAACTCGTCGAGCAGGGCCTTGAGTTCGAAGACGGCGTGCTCGTCGCCCGCGTTCCTGGCCGCCGAGATCCCGGCGGCGGTGACGGCCCTGGCCTCGTCCAGGCGTCCGGCGTCGCCGAGCATGCGGGCCTTGTGGAAGTAGGCGTACGCGTAGCTCGCGTCGGCGGCGATGCAGCGGTCGAAGAACTCGGTCGCCCTCAGGGTGTTCCCGAGCTTGGCGTGCTCGTTGGCCAGCCCGTAGAGCACGAAGGCGTCGCCGGGGTCCAGGGCCAGCAGCTTCTCGAGCTCGACGATGCGAGGCATGGGGGAGGATAGGAACCACGGCTTTCCCCGGTTCCCGAGAACGACCCTGGGCCCACTCTGACCCCCTTGATGTCCCGGTACTTCCCTGGATTCACGGCAACGGCCCAAGGCCCAGTCGCCAATCGCCTGTTCCGGCTATCGTCCCCACAACCTTCGGAGGTGCACAATGGCGGAAGTCAGGACCATCGGGATTCTGGGCGCGGGACAGATGGGCGGCGGGATCGCGCAGGTCGCGGGCGTGGCGGGGCTCAACGTCGTGGTCTTCGACTCCTTTCCGGGGGCGATCGACAAGTGCAAGGGCGTCCACAAGAAATCCCTCGCCAAGTTCGTCGAGAAGGCCAAGATCACACAGCCCGACGCCGACGCGGCCCTGGCGCGTGTCCGGTTCGTTGACAAGCTCGACGCGCTCACCGGCTGCGACTGGATCGTCGAGGCTGTCGTGGAGGACGCGAAGGTCAAGAAGGAGATCTTCTCCCAGTTGGCCAGGATGTACCCCGACGAGGGCGTGGTCCTGGCGACGAACACGAGTTCGATCAGCATCACGGAGATCGCGACGGCGGCGGGCGGCTCGGCCTCCCGCGTGGTGGGCATGCACTTCTTCAATCCCGTCCCGCTGATGGCGCTGGTCGAGGTCATCCCCGGCTTGCAGACGAGCCCCGCGGTCGTCGAGCGCACCATGGCCCTGGCGTCGCGGCTGGGCAAGACTCCGTTGAAGGCCAACGACCGCGCGGGCTTCGTGAGCAACCGCGTGCTGATGCCGATGATCAACGAGGCTTTCTTCGCGTGGATGGAGGGCGTGGGCGAGCCCGAGGCCATCGACGGGATCATGAAGCTGGGCTGCAACTTCCCGATGGGCCCGCTGCGTCTGGCGGACTTCATCGGGCTGGACACGTGCGTGCACATCATGAACGTGCTGGGCGACGGGTTGAACAACGATCGCTACCGCGCCTGCCCGCTGCTCAAGCAGCTCGTGGCGGCGGGCCGCCTGGGCGACAAGACGGGCCGGGGCGTGTTCGAGTACGCGAAGAAGTAGGGTTGGGGCGAGGGGACAGCGGCAACGATGCGCGGGGGCACGTGAAGGCGTGCCCGCGGCGTTGGGGGGGCCGGGCTCGCCGCCGCATCCGGAGATTCGTCCCGCGGCGGAAGGGGAGTGGGGCGGGCTGTGGCTGCGCCGGCGCGCACCCGCGCGGGACACGCGGGGCTCGCATAACCTCAGGCTCGGGCCGCCCGGGGGCGTGGACCCTGGGCGGGCGCGAGGCGTGCCGGCGAGGTTCTCATGCCCAGTCGCCGGCGTCGCGTTGCCGGATCAGGCGAACAGATGGATACCAGGGCAGCGTCTCCCCCCGGGTGAGGTAGCGCCAGCCGGGCGGCTGCGGGACGAGGACCCAGGTCTCGCGCCCCAGCGCACCAGCCACGTGGATCGCCGTCGTCGTAACGCTGATCACGAGGTCGAGCGCCGATATGAGCGCCGCGTGCTCGTCGAGGTCCTCGATGGCCTCCCGCCAGTGCGTCAGCTCCAGCCCTTCCCGCCTCAGCAAGGAAAGGTCATCCTGGACATCGTCGTACTGAAGACTCACGAACCGGGCACCACGCACTCGCAGAATTCTCGACCATCTTTCGAGCGGGATCGAAC
>JBGAOG010000173.1:0-4025 GCA_044221985.1 Phycisphaerales bacterium | reverse complement strand
CCATCGCCGCCCTCCATGACGAGCTGGCCTCCATCCGCCGGCTCGTCGGGCAGGTGCTCCAGTGCTCGCGCAGCGCCGCGGTCCAGGGCGCGTCCAAGCCCGCGTTGGGAACCGTTTTGGCCTTGGGCGGCATGAGCGACCCGCTCTTCGCCGGCTACATGCGCCTGTGCGACTCGGGCGCCAGCGCCGAGCTGGCAGAGTCCGTCGCCGGGAAAGTCCGCGACGAGCTCTCGCCCACGGAGCTGGTCGATCCGTCCGCCGTCGAATTCTCCATGCTCCGCCACCTGGCCTCGCGGTTCAAGGTCTGCGGGGAAATGACCCGCGGCGGGTTGCAGTCCGACGGACGCCCGCTCACCATCGCCCTCGTCGGCCCCACCGGTGTGGGCAAGACGACCACCATCGCCAAGCTGGCCGCGGCCTACAAGCTCCGCCAGGGGCAGCGCGTCGGCCTGGTTACCAGCGACACCTACCGCATCGCCGCCGTCGATCAGCTGCGGACCTACGCCAACATCATCGGACTCCCGCTCAAGGTGGCCACCACGCCCCAGGAAGTCGGGGCGATGGTGGGTTCGCTGACCGATTGCGACGTGATCCTGCTGGACACGGCGGGACGCTCGCAGCACGACGCCTCACGCCTCACCGAGCTCGCCCGCGTCGTCCAGGCCGCACGCCCCCACGAGACGCACCTCGTGCTCTCGACCGCCGTGTCGGACGCCGTCCTGAAGCGGACCTGCGAGCGATTCGCGTCGCTGGCCCCGAACCGGGTCATCTTCTCCAAGGTCGACGAGGCCGTGGCCACCGGCTGCCTCGTCAACATCGCCGGCGTGACACACCTCCCCATCAGCTACCTGACGACGGGCCAGGAAGTGCCCGACCAGATCGAGCTGGCCCGGGCCGATCGGCTCGCCCGCCTCGTTCTTCTCGGCCCGGCCTCGGAGAAGCCCGCGTGACGGCGGTGGATTCCAGGGTCTCGGACGCCGCCGCGCCGGCGGATCAGGCCTCGCGACTTCGCGCGGCGATCCTGAGCCTCCCCGACCGCGCCGAGGCCCTTCCCGCGCGCGCCCCAGGGGCGGGTGGTCCGGTCCTGGCGATCACCTCGGGCAAGGGCGGCGTGGGGAAGACCTCCCTGGCCGTCAACCTGGCCATCGCGCTGTCCAAGCTCGGGGTGCGCGTCGTGCTCGTCGATGCGGACTTGGGCATGGCCAATGCGGACGTGCTGTGCGGGCTGAATCCCGCCCGGCGGCTGGAGCTGGCGATCCCTGTTGGCGGGCAACGCACGGCCCTGACCGCCCTCGCCCTCAACGCCCCGGGTGGGTTCCGCCTGGTCCCAGGCTCCACGGGGATCGCACGCATGGCGGCCATGTCCGGCGCGGAGCGCGACGGCGTCCTCCACCAGATCGACGAGCTCCGCGCGGACGCGGACCTGGTAATCCTGGACACCGGGGCCGGGCTGGGCCCGGGAGTGCTGGATTTCGTGGAGGCGGCCCAACTCGCCCTGGTCGTCGCCACGCCCGAGCCCACGTCCATCGCCGACGCTTACGCGATGCTCAAATGCCTGGCGCGGCGGGGCGTGACGGCGTCGCGGGGAACCCGGATTGGCCTGGTGGTCAACCAGGCGCTCGATCAGGACGAAGCGAATCGGGTGCACGGGCGCATCTCGAGCGTGTCCCAGCGGTTCCTGGGCGCGGGTGTTGAGAGCATCGGGTCCGTGCGATCTGATCCCGCGGTCGCGGCCGCCGTGCGCGCGCGGGTGCCACTGCTGCTCCACGCGCCCGGCGCTCGCGCCGCCGGCGATGTTCGGAGTTTGTCAGAATCGGTCTCGCGTGTGCTCGAATTGCGCCCGTCGGAGGAAACCACGGGCGTGATCCGGAGGTTCTTGCGCGTGTTCTCGCGTCCGAGTCGGGGTTGAGCCCGGGAAATCCGGCATATCCGTTGCGGTCCACGGTGATTCGGCGGGCGCGCCTCGATTCCGCACTCGCCCAATCCGATGTTGGGCGATAGCGGCGGGTGCCGGCGCGTAGGGCAGTCTCAGGAGCGGCGGCGTTGAACGGTCCTTTCCAGACTATGCCGGCCGTCGTCGGCCTCGCGGGATTCGCCGTGGCCACGATCGTCGGGATCGCGGTGGACAACCCGCCGGTGGTGGTGGCGGGCCGGGGGGTCGCGGCGTTGCTGGGGTGCGGCGTGCTGGGCGCGATCATCGCGCCGATCGTCGCCGGGACCGTCCGGGCCCACGCCGGGCGCGCGCAGGCGGAGCGAGCGAAGGCCGCGGCTTCCGCGGTCGAGTCGGATGTCGAGATCATCGAGGAATCACCGGAGAATGCGCGGAAGGCGGCCTGAGGGCCTCCCCACGGAGCGGGGAAGCTGGTATACTGTCCGTCGCACGCGGCCAAGGACGGTCCGCGAGCGCCACAAGTTGGTTGGCCGCGTTCGTGCGAGCGGCCGGCGGGCGTGAACGAGAGGGTCGCCCGCGCGAGGGTCAAGGAGCGGACCGATGCAAGCGATGAGGTTGTCGTACCGGGGCGGGGGCAAGTCCAGCGGGCGTTTCAACGCGCGCCACGCGGAGCCCTCCAACGCGCCCACTCGCTTCGACAAGATGGAGATGCACGCGGTCTGGAAGGAGTACCAGAAGTCCCACGCCCGGGACATCCGCAATTTCCTGATGGAGAAGTTCCTCCCGCTCGTGCGCTACAACGCCGAGCGGATCCACCAGCGCCTGCCCGACGAGGTGGACATCGAGGACCTCATGTCCGCCGGGATCTTCGGGCTGATGGACGCCATCGACGCGTTCGACCTGGCCCGCAAGGTGAAGTTCGAGACCTACTGCGCCCCGCGTATCCGCGGCGCCATCCTCGACGAGCTCCGCAACGTGGACTGGGTCCCGCGCCTGGTCCGCCAGCGCACCGCCAAGGTCGAGGCCGCCAAGCAGATGATCGAAAAGTCCACGGGCCGCCCCGCCACCGAGGAGGACGTCGCCCGCGTGCTCGCCCTCTCCCGCGACGACTTCGACAAGATGTCCAAGGACGGCAAGGCCGTGGGCACCCGCAGCCTCACCCAGCGCTGCTATTCCTCCGACGGCGGGCGCGATGTCCGCGAGATCGACGTCATCCGCGACGAGACGCAGTCCAACCCGCTCACGGAGATGCAGCGGCGCGACCTGCGCGACCTCGTCACCAAGGGCCTCACCCGCAGCGAACGCCTCATCGTCGTGCTGTACTACTACGAGGGCATGACCATGAAGGAGATCGGCGCCACCCTCGACCTCTCCGAGTCGCGCGTGTCCCAGATGCACTCGTCCATCCTGCTGCGCCTCAAGGCCCAGATGCAGCACCGCATGCGCGAGCTCGAACCCGCCGAGTAGTCCCCCGCACCCCGGCCAAGCCCACGAAAAAGGCCCGCGCTCCGGCGCGGGCCTCGTCGTATCCGTGTCGACCGCGGCTCAGTCCTCGTCCTTGGCTCCGCGCTTGATGTCCATCGCGTGCGCCCGCGAGTACTGCTGGATGTCCTTGAACTTCCCGCCCGAGTCGCGCACCGCGTACAGCTTCTTGCCCTTGCTGCTGTACATCGTCGTCCGGCGTGCACTCTTCTTCTTCGCCTTCTTCTTGCCCGTCTTCTTCGCCTTCTTGCGAGCCTTCTTGGCCATGGATCGCTCCTTGGTCTATGCGCTCACCCCGCGGCGGCCACGCGGCACGCTCGGCGAGGGCCGTCCACCATACCCCCATCCCCCGGCGCGTGCAAGTCGATCGTGCGCCGCCGGGCCTACCTGGCCTGGCTCACCGGGCTTCCCCAGGCGTCCAGGAACACGGGCGCCGCAAGGCCCAGCCCCTCGAGTTGCGGCATGATCTTGGCCTTGTCGCCCACCAGCACGAGCACGCCCTGCTCGATGGCGAGGGCGGGCTTCGCCAGCGCGTTGAGGGCCGCGGGCTTGGCCTGTGCGCACGACGCCAGGTCGTCCGCCAGCGTGGACCACGGCAAGTGGGCCGCCTGCAAGCGCTGGGCCTGCCCCAGCAGTCCCCCCAGCGTGCCCA
>JBGAOG010000172.1:0-4081 GCA_044221985.1 Phycisphaerales bacterium | reverse complement strand
GCGGCCGCGTTGAAGATGATCGCCAGCGCGCCGTAGCACTCCAGCGCCGCCAGCGCGCCCGCGTTGGTGATCACCTGCTCCCCCGGACGCCCCTCCACCGGCGCGGGCGCGTCGGGCTCGATCCCCGCCATGCGGAGCACCTGGCGATGGGCCATGGCGATCTGCGGCGCGAACGTCGCGATAAACGTCTCGCCCTCGGGCAGCTCCGGCGCGGGGATGGCCGCGTCGGCGGCGCTGGGACGCAGCCTCGAGACGCTCGCCCGCTCGGGACCCACCACTCCCAGGACCTCCAGGGCCAGCCCCGAGACGACCACCACGTGCCCCTCGCCCAGCCCAAGGGCCTGCAGGTCCGCGTCGGCCGCCGAGAACTTCAGCTCCCCCGCCGTCACGCTGGCCTGGCCCAGCACCAGGCGCTGGCCCACCCAGGCCATGTCGCGAAAGAGGTAGGGTTCGAGCACGAGCAGGTCACGGTCCTTGGCGAACATGGGAATCTCCTTCAGGTGCAGCGCGTGACCAGTCGCCAGGCGCGAGCACGTGAACACGCTTGAGCCACCGGCTCCGACGCTCCTCACCCCTCCGGGCCTTCGCCCGCCGAATCCCGCCGCCGGCGCTCTCGCGTCGACGGCGAGCCCCCACCCCGGGGCGCCCCCCCGCGCGGGGCGCGAGCGACGCCCGGCCTCAGCTCGTCGAGAGACCGCGCACCAGCCCGTGCGCGTTCTCGTTCTTGAATTCCAGCGTGTACTCGCCCACCACCTGCCCCTGCAGCGCGTCCCCGAACGCCGCCAGCGGCTTGAACTGGAAGCTGCGGCCGCGCAGCGGCATGACCTGGACGCGCGAGCTGTCCAGCAGCAGCATCGTGTCCGCCGGCACCCATCGCGAGAGGATCACGCGGCAGACCCCGAAGTCGCTCTCGTACACGCCCACCATGTCCTTGAAGCGCGTGTCCGCGGGCGCGAAGTGACGCAGCGACGAGCCGATGAACGCGTTGATGCGCCGCTTCTGGAACCCGTTGACCACGATCGTGTCGATCGTGCCCGACGACTGGTCCCAGATCGCCCGCAGGGCCGCGTTCAGCACCGCCTCGTTGAGGTCGCTGCCCGAGCCCCCTCCCGCGGGGATCCCGCCCTGCCCGGGCTGGAACTGGTTCACGCTGATGGCGCGGATGATCCCGTTCATCGAGCGCCGCACGCTGCTCCCGCCCTGGGGGCTGGAGCCGGGCGCCGTCCCGTTGATCACGGTGTTCTCGAGGTCGCGCAGCAGCTCGCGCAGGCGCTCCTGCTTCTGGAAATCCAGCTCGTCCTGCACCCCGTACGCCCGCACCGCCTGGGCCGTGCCCGAGACCTGCACCGCCGCCGTGAAGATCTGCGTGTAGTTCTGGCGCCGCAGGCGCGCCGTGTACCGCACCGCCGGCGCGTCGCCCCCCTCCAGCGCCGCGTTGCCCACGATCGTGAGCTTCAGGGCGTTGGACAGCGTGCTCGCCGGCGTCGAGCCGTACCGACGCACCACCGTGAGCACGTTGCCCGCCACCGCCGTGACCTGCATGATCTCCGTCGCGTTGCCCGGGCGCACCAGGTCCCCCACCTGGAACCGCGCCCCGGTGGTCACCGTCACGCTCGTGGCGTCCTGCCCGTTGGGCGTGAACGTCGCCTGGTTGATCGTGTCGAAGTTCGGCAGCAGCGCGTCCTCGATCCACTCGTGCACCGTGCTCGTCGCCACACGCTTGGCGTCGCCCAGGTGGTCCAGCAGCGGCGTCTCGAACGGGCTCACCATCCCGATCACGTCCGACACGTCCTCCACGATCTCCGGCAGGTCCACGCCCGCCGCGTACGTCGCCTTGCCCGTGAATGCCATGGTTCCAACCCTCCATTGCCCCAACCCACGATCCCCGCCGCCACGCGCGGCCCGGGGTCACACGCCCCGCTTGAGCCTCAGGTACCTCAGCACCGCGTCCCGGTCGCCCGTCGACTGCGCCCGGCGCGTCGCGCCGGCGATCTCCTCGTACCCCTCGGGCTCCTCCACGTCCGTCCAGGGCGCCGCCCCCGCCACGCCCGCCCCGGACCCCGCGAACAGGTGCGGCCGGCGACGCCGAACCTCCCGCACCGCCGCCTCCGCGTCCGCGCCCTCCCCCATCGCCCGCTCGGCCAGCAGCCGCGCCACCTCCACGTCCCGCGCCCCGCGCTCGAACAGCACCTGGTCCAGCGCCCGCCGACGCTCCGAGCCCTCCAGCGCCGCCCGCGCCGCCTCCAGCCCTCGCGCCAGCTCCTCCGCCCTCCGTTGCTCGGCCAGGCGCTGCTCCTCCGCGACCGCCGCCCGCGCCCGAACGCCCTCCAACTCCCGCCGCGCCTGCTCCAGGGCCCACGCGTCCGCGGGCTCCGACGCCGGCGTCCGCGGCTGGCGCGGATCCGCCTCACCCTCGGCCCTGGGGTCCGCCGCGCCCGCGACTTGTCCCTCACCCATCGCGCCCGCGTTGATCTCGGTGTGTCCGCCCATGAAACCCTCCCCCGCCCCGGCGCTCACTGAATCCCCGAGTCCACGCTCGCGTGCCCCAACTGGTCCAGCAGCTCGCCCCTGGGCACGCCCAGCTCCGCCTTGGCCTTCACGCTCGCGATCACGTCGCGCTCGTCCGCTGGCACCGGGTCGGGCCACTCGAGGCGCACGCCGCGGTCGCTCTCGCCCGTGCGCAGCAGCCCCGCGCCGTCCAGGGCCGCCAGCACCAGCCGCGACATCTCCGCGATCCCGCGCCCGTACGTCACCCGCTTGCGCATGGTCTTGGCCAGCATCCCCATCAGCGTGATCCGCAGCGCCGTGGCGCTCGTCAGGTTTCCCAGCTTGGCCCGCACCACCCCGCTGGCCAGCGGCGGAACGCCCGAGACCTTGTCGATCGCCTCGCGGATCTCCAGGATGTGCGACTCCTCGCTGGGCGAGTGCGCGTCGCCGCCGAACTCCTTGACCTCCGCGTCCGGGTTGTCCGTGGACCAGATCTGCCCCGGCCCCACCGCCACCTTCTCGAACCCCTCGATCCCCTTCGCCAGGTACATCTTGAAACTCTGCAGCGCCACGCGGCTCGCCCGGTCCGACAGCCTCGTGTTCAGCTCGTCCTGCAGCGGGATCAGCGGCTCGACCTCGCCCAGCCCCTCGTAGCTCAGCGGCTGGCTCACGTTCTGGATGTGCACCACCGGCAGACGCCCGCCCAGCAGCGTCTGCTCCCGATCCTCCACCAGGCCCTCGTCGGCGTACGTCTGCGCACGCGTGCCCGAGATCACCCGCGTCACCATGCCCGTGCGCCGAGCCCCGGACCCCACCTCGCCCCGCGCTCGCGCCAGCAGCCGGTCCAGCACCGAGCCCGGCGCGCCGGCCGGATCGTTCAGGGCGCGCCGGTAGTGGATCACGTACGCCAGCACACGCCGCCAGTCGTCCGGGTCGACCACCGCGATGCCCCGTCGCGGCTCCACCGCCTCGATCCGCAGCGACGCCGCCAGCTCCCCGCGCAGCAGTTCCTCCAGGGCCGCGCCCTCGGGCTCCCCCGCCCCGCCCCGGGCCGCCAGCGCCGCCTCGTCCATGCCCAGGATCAGGTCCACGTGCCCGTACACGTGCCCCAGCAGGGCCGCGTCCTGCAGCAGCGCGATCCCCCCGCTGGCCTCCCACACGGCGTCGAGCGCCCGCTCGATTCGCTCGCGCAGGCCCGCGTCCTTGGCCGTGCTCCGCACCCGCACGGGCCGCCCGAAGATGAAGTCGACCATGGCCTGGACGCGCCAGGCGATGTCGTTCTCGATGACGACCTCGCGACGGAGGACGGCGCGATCGTCGAGGGCGAGGGCGGGATCTCCGAGCACGCGTGGCGGGAGGCCGACCTCCTGACCCTGGCGGTACCATCCCCGGGGCGACCCGCGGCCGGCGGGCGTGAGCGGATTTCGGAAGTACGTCCAGAGCTTTTCGAGCCGCGGGATCGCGGTGGCGCGATGCTCGTCGAGCACGAGGTTGAGCAAGGCCTCGTCGAGGCCGACGTTCGAGAATGCGCTGAGCCTGTAGGCCATCGGGCCGCCCTCCGGGGTGGTCCTCGCGTCGGCCTCACGTTCGGCCC
>JBGAOG010000171.1:0-4098 GCA_044221985.1 Phycisphaerales bacterium | reverse complement strand
TGACGTCGGTCGGGTACGGCTTCCTTGCCATGCCCGCTCATCGGGCGCTTTGGCCAAAGTCCATCACACGCTCTAGGGGCGCAGGCCACAGAGCGAGTTGCGCTCGCCCTGTCGGAGGGACTTGAGGAGGAGGGCGCGATCGGCGGTGTTCATGACGCCGTTGCGGTTGATGTCGCGCGCGGGGCTGGCGGCGGGGAGGGTCTCCCAGGTGTAGAGATCGTCGACGTTGACGCGCGCGTCGGCATTGAGGTCCTCGACGTTGCGGTCCATGCGGGCCAGCGGATCACCCAGGACGATCTGCATCCAGGAGAGGGTGGGGATGCCGGACCACGCGGCCTCGCCCCAGGAGAGCCCGCCCAGGACGAAGTTCTGGGCGAGGTAGAGATTGTCGGGGACGCTGGAGGCGAGGGGCTCCCAGACGTTGCCGAGGGCGAAGGTGCCGCCGCTGGCGAGGAAGGACGATGCCTGCTGCTGGGGGACCCAGGGATCCTGGCCCAGGCCGCCGAAGTCGCGCCCGTTGTAGCTCTCGATGGTGTTGAAGATGGCGCCCGGGGCGAAGGAGAAAGAGGTGGCGTAGGAGGTGTTCGAGCTGGCGCCGGAGGCGAGGGTGGGCACGCCGCTGTGGTTGGCGCCGTAGCTGGCGAGGAGGAGGACGGGGTGGGTGACGAGGACGCCCTGGCCGGGGGTGAAGGCGAGGTTGGGCCCGACGTAGAAATTGGCGACGCCGGCGGCGCTGTTGGAGTTGATGCCCGGGCCCGGGGTGGTCGGGCCGGGCGCGACCAGGAAGCGATGGTCGGTGGTGAGCAGGTCGCGGGCCTGGTCGTAATCAACGCCGGCGTTGAGGTTGGGGATGGAGCCGTCGCCGTCGAAGCCCTGGGGGTCCTTGTCGAGCAGGATGGCGGCGGAAGTGACGTCGACGACGAGGTGCTGGGCGCGGTCGATCATGGCGCGCACGTTGGCGACGGTCGGCGCGTCGAGGCGGCAGACGAGATAGATGTCGCCCGGGCGCAGCTGGGGCGGGAGCGTGGCGGCGACGGCGGTGGACCAGACGGGCCCGAGGGAGTTGATGCTCGAGAACGCCTTGGGCTGGGCGATGTTGACGGTTTGGAAGGCGCCGATGGACTGCGCGGACTTCCAGTAGGGGTTGAGGACAAAGCCGTCGGCCTTGCTGTCGGCGGGCCCGCCGGCCTCGGTGGCGTCGAGGTCCTGCCAGAGGAGGGTGAGCTCGGCGTCGACGCTGGCGCAGGTCACGTCGGCGTTGTTGAACTCGGTGACGAAGTTGCCGGGGTTGTCGCCGACGCCGCCATTGTCGGTGTCGTCGACGCGGTGGGCGAGGCCCTTGGTGAGAACGATGCAGCGGATCTGGTCGACCAGGGAGGATGAGGTCAGGTACGCTCGAAGGGGATCGCGGAGCTTGCTCTTGAACTGGGAGTAGGGGATAGTGCCGGCGTTGAGCTGGGCGGCGCCGAGGGAGGCGAGGTTGACGACGCGCACGCCGGGGCGGACGCCCGGAAGATTGCCCGCCCCACCGGGGACCTTGGCCGACCCGGCGTAGTACTCGGCGACGTCGCGGCTGTCGGCGATGCGACTGTCGTATACGACGAGGACCTGGGCGGGCGCGAGCTGGGCCCGGGCCGCGGAGGGCGGGACGAGGGCGGCAAGGACGAGGATGGCGAGGGCGGCTCGCATGGGTGGCGTGTGGAGCCCAATCTACTCCGCGGGCGCTCGAACGCAAGAGGAATTGGGGCGAACGGAAGATACTCCTTGACTTGGGCGCGCCCCTGGGCTCTGCTGTGGGGATGTACGCCAGCGACGAGGGCGAGGGTTCGACGCTGCGGGTGAAGGTGGTACCGGGGAGCCGGCGCGACCAGATCGTCGGCCCCCTGGGCGACCGCCTCAAGGTCAAGGTGGCCGCACCGCCGGAGGATGGGCGGGCCAACGAGGCCCTGTGCGGCCTGCTGGCGAAGGAACTCGGAGTCCGGGCCCAGTGCGTTCGGGTCGTGGCCGGGCAGACCAGCCCCGAGAAGGTGGTGCGGATCGAGGGCGTGCGGGCGGCGGACCTGATGACGCGCTGGGGATAGGCCCGAGAACCGGGGCGGAAACTGGAGAGCGCGGCCCGCGTATGGGATGACGAGGGGGCGCGTGGTAGTCTGTGGCGTGCGCGCCGTGGCGGCGCGCAGTGGTTGGATCGGGTCGCCGATGAAGGGCCCAGGATGAGCACCCAGCGATCACAATGTGCGGCGATGACGGCAGCGGCGATCCTGAGCGCTACGGAGGCGTGGGGCGAGCAGGCGGAGCTCCCCGCGCGGGCCGTCGAGCTGGCCGCGGCGGGGCGCGAACTCCTGTGGCTGCGCCCCGGGCGGGTGGACATCTGGACGCGCGAGAACGAGCTGGCGCGCGCCGCGTTCACGGACGGGACGCACGTGCTGGTGCTGGACGGGGCGATGACGCCCGAGCATCGCGAGGCGTTGCTGGGCGCTGGGGTGGTGCTGCGCGGGTACCTGCCGCTGAACGCGTGGATGTGCGACCTGGGAGCGGCGACTCCCCGCGACCTCGCGGGCCTGGGTTTCGTGCGCTGGGTTGGCGCGTACGACGCGGCGTGGAAGCTGGACGCGGCACTGCAAGGGCCCGACGCGCGGGCGTGGAAGGACCCGGCTCGGGCCGCGCTGGCCGCCAAGGGGGAGCGGTTCGTGGCGGTGAACCTGTTCGAGGGTTCGGCGTCGAAGGCGGCGATGGACGCGCTGGGCGCGACGCCCGGAGCGCGGGTGGTGGCGGCGGAGATGGTGGCGGGGGCGTGGGTGATCTACGCCACGCTGCCCCAGGGGGCCATCGCGGGCCTGGCGCGGGTCGGCGACGTGCAGTTCGTGGACGAGGTGGGCGAGGCGTCGACGCGTTCGGTGAGCACGGTGCGCTGGGTCGTCCAGAGCGACGTGCAGAACTTCACTCCCCTGTACGACCACGGGCTGAGCGGGGTGGGGCAGATCGTGGGCATCGTGGACGACCGCGTGCCCCCGGGGCATTGCTCCTTCCTCGACACGGTGAACCCCATCGGGCCCAACCACCGCAAGATCGTGGCGTACAACGCGACGCAAGGGTACATCCGCCACGGGGCGATGGTGGCGGACATCGCGGTGGGCGACGGCGGCGCCAACGACGACACGCGCGGGGTGGCCTCCGGGGCGCGCCTGGCGTACTCACCCTTGCCCTCGCTGACCGAGCCGGTGGTGACGGCCCTGTACCAGTTGCTGTACTCGCAGGGCGCTCGGGTGACGAACAACAGCTGGGGGCTCGACGGATCGATCGCGTACGAGGGCACCTGCCGGGCCATCGACGCCACGAGCTTCGCCAACGACGAGCAGCTGGAGGTATTCGCCGTCACCGACCAGTTCTTCCTGCAGATCCCCGAGAACAGCAAGAGTTGCCTGGCGGTGTCGGCGTCGCGGAACGCGCCCTCGGAGGGGCTGATGTGCGTGGGCGGGATCGGGCCCACCAGCGACGGGCGACGCAAGCCGGAGATTACGGCCCCGGGATGTTCCATCACGGCCAGCGCCGGCGCGACGGGGTGCGGGACGTTTACCGACACCGGCACCTCGTTCGCGGCGCCGGCGGTGGCGGGCGTGGGCGCGATGGCGCGGGAGTATTTCCTGCGCGGGTACTACCCGGGCGGAGCGCCCAGCGCGGGCGACGCTCTCACGCCGTCGGGCGCCCTCATCAGGGCGGTGCTCATCAACTCGGCGCGGGACATGGGCAACGTCCCCGACTTCCCCAACACGCAGGAGGGCTGGGGGCGGGTGACGGGCGACGACGCCCTGTACTTCGCCGGCGACGCGAGGAAGCTGGTGGTGCGGGACGTGCGCAACGGCGTGGGCATCGGGCCCACCGGCAGCACGAGCGAGGCGTTCGTGGCGGTGCGAGGCGGGGCCGAGACGCTCAAGGCGACCCTGAGCTTCTTCGACGCTCCGGCCGCCATCAACGCCACGTTCGCGCCCGTGAACAACCTCAACCTCGAGCTCGTCGCGCCCGACGGCACCCGCTACCTGGGCAACGTCTTCAGCGGCGGGGTGTCGGTGAGCGGAGGAACACCCGACGCGATCAACA
>JBGAOG010000170.1:0-4102 GCA_044221985.1 Phycisphaerales bacterium | reverse complement strand
CGCCGGGCTCCACCTCGTCGTCTTCGCCTGCCTCATGCTCCGCAACCTGCTCGCCGGAAGTCCATGACACGCTCTAGAGATGTACCTTCGCGATTCGGTTGCACCTCGGAGCCGGCTAGCAGCCCGACTCGTAGTGGGCCAGGAAATACAGGAGGTCGTTGATGTCCACGCCGCCGTCGGGCGAACCGCTGAAGGTCCCGTCGTCGAGATCGGCGGCGAGGTCGCCCGCCTCGTACGCGGCCAGGAAGTAGAGCAGGTCGTTGATATCCACGCCCGAGTCCGGGCTGCCCGTGCCGCTGCCGTCGTCGAGATCCGCGGGGCAGTAGATCACCAGGGTTGCCGGGGCCGACGGGATCGACCCGCAGGCGTCGGTCACCACGCAGTCGTAGGACCCGACGTCAACATACCCGCATCCGCTGACCGTGAGAGTGTCGCTCAAGGTCCCGTTGTAGTGGGCGTCATCGCTGAGGTTGACCCCGTTGAATCGCCACTGGTAGGAGACCGGGCCCGAACCGGACGCGACGACCCAGAACTGGGCCAGCCCGTCCAGCGGCGCCGCCGCCGGATAGGGATCCTGCGAGATGGTCGGCATGCCCACCGTCAGGTCCGCGCCCGCGCTGGTGGCCGCGCCGCACCCGACCGCTTCACAGGCGTAGCTGCCCGCGTCGGAGGCCTGGAGATTCAGGACGGTGACCGAGCCGGTGCTGGCCCCGGCGATGGTGGAGCCGGAACCCGTGGGCCCGTCCCCCAGCGGCACGCCGTCCTTGTACCACTGGTAAGACACGGCGCCCGTGGCGGCGGCGCCGAACGAGGCCGTGCCCCCGAGGCAATCCGTCGCGGGCGACGGATCGAGCGTGAACACGGGAGGCGCCCCGAGGCTGAGGGCCGCGCCCGTGCTCAGCGTGTAGCACCCGTTGGACACCAGGCACGTGTACGAGCCCGCGTCCGTGCCGTGGAGGTTGGAGATCTGGAGCGTGGCGCTGGAGGCCCCGACGACCACCGACCCGGCGGCGTTGACGCCGTCCGCGAGCGGCATGCCGTCCCTGCGCCACGCGTAGGAAAGGGGCGCGCCCGACGCGGTGACGGAGAATGCGGCGCTCCCGCCGACGCAGGCGTTGGCCGGAGCGGGCTGCCCGTTGATCGTCGGACCGGAGAAGCTGATCGCGACCTGGGCGGCTTGCGAGGTGGTCGGGCCGCACGCGTTGCTCACCACGCAGTCGTACGCCCCAACGTCGGCGTAGTACGAGCCGTTGGAAATCGTGAGGGTCGCGGTGGTGGCGCCCGCGTGCGTCGAGCCGCCGCCCATGCCCCCGCCGTTGGGCCCGTCGTACACGGCGCCGCCGTTGCGGCGCCATTGGTAGGTGAACGGCCCGGCCCCCGTCGCCTCGACCGACAGCGAGAAGAAGGCCATCCCGTAGCAGGTGGTCACGGGCTGGGGATGCTGCGTGATCACGGGGTTCGAGCAGGCCGAAGGAGTGCCGATGAGCGTGAAGGCGTTGTCACCCCCCGCGTTGATGAATCGGAAATCGCCCGCCTCCGCCGGGACGCGGGCAAAGTGGTACCCGTTTCCACCGCTGGCGGGCGCCATCCCCCAGTACGCGGTCCCCGGCTTCCAGGCGATGATCTGGAGCCAATAGGTCGTGCCCCCTGCCACGTGGAACGGCGTGGGGAGCGTGTAGTGGTAGTCGAACCAGTTAATGCCGCCGGAGGTTCCGGCCGGCGTTTCGCCGCAGTTGCCCGCGACGAGCTCGTGCCACAGGACACCGGTCCCCCCGACGTCGGGCTGGGTCCCGGCGGGGATGGACGAGTAAATGGCAAACTCGAAGTTCGTGATGCCCCCGCCCGGAGACCCGCGCCATTGGATCTCGGTGATGTCGGCCCCGGCGGGCAACACGAAGCTGTCCCAGGTGAACTCGTCCCAGTCCAGCCCGTCCGGGTCGGAGTACATCGAGGCGATCGGCGGGCCGTTCCCGGTGGGGGGACGCGAGTACAGAACGTCGCCCGCGGCCATGGCACAACTGAGGGTCAAACCAAGCAACGATGCCAAGACTCTCATCCCGAGCTCCTCGATCACGCGGACTGACTGACAACTACCAACGCGCACTCCCACCCCGATCGCCCATCCGTGAGCGACGCGGTCGATTCCCCGGACCAACATGCAATGCATCCACGCTCCGTTGCCCGGAGCCTCACACCAAACCCGCGTTCCCCATCAGGAGGGGCGGATCATCACCGAAATACAAGACCCGGAGCGGAATGCAGGATGAGACCACGTCTCAGCTCGGTTGGGGCCCGCGCCAATCGCGCCGCGCAACCGCCGATCCTGACTTCAGAGCAGCTTCAACTTCGCCAGGTCCGCGATCGGCTCGTCGAAACTGCAGCTCCCGAACGAATGGGCGAAGCCCTCGCGGGCCAGGGCGAGTTGCGTGACGTCCAGCAGCCGCTCGCGCCACCCCACGACCTCGTCGCAGAACCGGAAGTTATCGGGTTCTTCGTCGGCGATGATCTCCTCGGTGACGTCCTGCTCGATCAGGCGCGCGTGAACGAGGGCCGCCGCGATGAACAGGTTCAGGAACCCGTGCATCGTGCAGTTCGGGCTGGAGGGCTCGTAGGTGAGCCGGTGCGAGGCTCGCACGGGATGGTGCAGCCCGGCCGTCGCCTTGAACGGCACGTCCGCGTCGGAACAGCAGTGCAGGAAGCTCGCCACCTCGCGCGGCGTCGGGAACGCCCCGGGGACAACCCCCCCGGTTCGGATCTTCGCCCCGGCCGGGCTCCCGGCCAACGCGGTGACGTACCCCCGGCAATCGCAACCCTCCCCCCCGGCCGAGACGGGGAACTCGAAGAAGGGGAAGAGGTCCTCGGTCAGCTCTTCGATGACGCCGTCGATCTGGCCAGGTGAGGTGACCTTCACCTCGAGCATGTCGATCTCGGCCAGGCCCTGGTCCGGGTCGGAGTGCCGGTCGTTGAACTCATGGATCCGCGCCACGTCGCGCCGGACCTGGGCGAGGTCGGGGGCTTCGAGCAGCACCGAGACGCGCCATGGCTCCCCGGCGGACGGGCCCAGACGCGAAGGATCATGCTCGCGATAGCCGCTGGTGGCGGCGGTGCCGGGCAGCAGAGCGCCGGCGTGCTTCTCAAACTCCGCCAGGCGGGCGAGCGGGCAGATGAACCGCCCGAGCATCCACTCCTGCTCGCCCATGCGGGCGCGGTTGAAGGCCTCCGCGGCCGGGCCCATCTCCAGCTTGGCGGGCGGAAAGAGCCCGGCGTAGTCGATCAGGTCGCAGAGGAGCGTCTGCAGCGTCCGTGTCATGGGTCACCGTAGGGAGAACGCGGGGGCGGAGCGTGGGGCGTCGTTGCCTCTGCCCAGGGCCCTCGTCCATCACTTCGCCAGCTTGGCCACCAGGCGCCACACGTCGTGGTTGCCCAGGCTCCGCCCGGTGCGGTCGTTGAATTGCTGGGCGAGCAGGTCGAAACGCGCGGTGAAGGGAAGCTGGTCGCGCTGCCCCAGCGTCCCCACCTGCTGCACCACCAGCGACGAGAGCAGTTCCTCGTCGTCGCGCGTGATCTGGGGCACGCCCGCCACCCCGCGGCCCACCCGGGGCAGCTTGCTCGCCTTGCGCAGGTTGTGCAGGCGATGGAGAACCTCGCGACGGCTCTTTCCGCTGCGCTCCCCGCCCAGTGCCTGGAAGATCGCCTCGAACTCGCTGGTGTACGGAAGGTCGTCGAGCGTCCGTCCGCTGGAGGCGTACGCATCGATCACGATCCGATCGAACTCGGTGAGCTCGCCCGGCTTGATCTCCACGCTGCCCGCACCTTCGCCCGACGCCGAGAACAGGTCGCCCATGGGGCCTCCGATCGGAATGCCCTCCGTACCTCCGGATGCAGTCTACCACAATCTGATGGGTCGGACAGGGGAAAACCCGCGGAGGATTGAACGCGGAGCACGCGCCCAACGCGGGGGTCCGGGGGTCCGCGGGCCGGGGGTCCGCGGGCCGGGGGTCCGGGAGGCCGTGGGGCCAGCGAGGGTTCCGGTGATCTACGAGCCCGACCCTCGGGGGCGCCAGCGAGGGTCCTTCGACTGGCGACGATTCGTCCCCTTCGC
>JBGAOG010000016.1:0-39307 GCA_044221985.1 Phycisphaerales bacterium | reverse complement strand
GGGGTGCTGGGCCTGTGCTGCGGCGCGGCGTTCGAGCGGACGAAGCGGCTGGGGGTGCCGATCGCGATGCACGCGGCGTTCAACGCGGCGAACATCGCGTTGGCGATGTGGGTGGGCGGGTGACAGGGCCGGGATGGGACCCATGGGACTCATAGGACGCATGGGGGAAGCGCCGGCTCGGCGGGAGCGGCCCCTACACTTGGCCCCATGACCCAGGCGAAACGACGAATCCTGACCGGCGACACCCCCACCGGACGCCTCCACCTGGGCCACTACGTCGGCTCGCTGGAGAACCGGCTGAAGTTGCAGGATGAGTATGACTGCTACTTCCTGGTGGCGAACGTGCATGCGTTCACGACGCTGGCGGAGAAACCGGACCAGATCCGGGCGAACACGATCGGCATCGTGAAGGACTGGCTGGCGGCGGGGATCGACCCCTCGCGGGCGACGATCGTGCTGCAGACCGAGGCGCCGGCGATCGCGGAGCTGACGTGGTTCTTCGCCATGCTGGTGCCCTTCAACCGGGTGATGCGGAACCCGACGCTGAAGACGGAGATCGAGACCAAGGAACTGGGCGACACCTACTCGTTCGGCTTCCCGATGTACGCGGTGGGGCAGTGCGCGGACATCCTGGCATTCCGCCCGGACCTGGTGCCCGTGGGGGAGGACCAGGAGGCGCACATCGAGATGTGCCGCGACGTCGCGATGAAGTTCAACCAGATGTACTGCGGCATCGGCAATCGCGTGCCCCCCGAGCAGCACGCCCGAGCGGGCACGCCGGGCGAGAACGCGGTCTTTCCGATCCCGCGGGGGAAGGTCGGGCGCGTGGCGCGGCTGGTGGGGCTCGACGGCGTGAACAAGATGAGCAAGAGCCTCAACAACGCGGTCTATCTGTACGACGACGCCAAGACGGTGCAGAAGAAGGTGAACAAGATCACGACGGGGCGCCAGAGCCCGACCGAGCCGGGCGACCCCAAGAACATCCTGATGCAATATGTTGACGCGTTCATCGGGAACACGAACCCGGAGCGCGCGGCGGAGATCAAGCGGAGGTACGCCGCGGGGGACAACATCGGCGACGGGCACGTGAAGGCGGAGCTGGGCGAGGCGATCAACGGGCTGCTCGAGCCGATGCGCCAGCGCCGGGCGAAGCTGGACGCGCCCGGCGCGCCGGGGCAACTGGGCGGCGACGAGCTGGTGCTGGACGTGATCCGCAAGGGGATCAAGAAGGCCAACGCGGTGGCGGAGGAGACGCTGGGGATGGCGAAGAAGGCGATGGGGTTGGAGTTTGGGAAGAGGGTGATTGGCGCGGTGTGATGCGGGTAGCGGGGAGCGTCCAGGCGATGGACCAAGTACCAGTCACGAACGAAACGGACGCCAAGGAGCGAGCGAGTGGGTCTGTCGGTCGTCGTTGGCACTTGTTCGCGCCGGGACACGGGCTGCCGCCGGGGCTGTGGGTTGTGTATGCAACCTGCCTGATTGGGGGAGCGACCGCGATCTTCTTAGTTTCCTTTGCAATGGTGCTGGAGATCACGACGTCCCCTCGGATGCAAGGCGTTGACGTGGGCATCGCGCTCCTCTGTGCGATCGGCGCGACGGTCCACGTGGTTCGCGAGGCGAGGTCCACGCGCAGGGTCTCGTTCCCCGCTTGGGTGTCCTTCGGCGTGGCGATGAGCCTTCTGCTCTGGGAACTCCACGGCGCGATCAATGACCAGACCGCCAAGACAGTCTTTTCGCTGATGTCGATCGCCGGGAGCCTCCTGCTCTTGGCGGGGCGCCTGGTACTGACGCTGCGGCGCGGCGATCGCCCTTGAAAGCGCAGCATTGCATCCGATTCTCGGTGCGTCCCGGTGCCCTCTTCGAGCCCGTGGCTTGAATTCCGTTGGCGCGAATTCCATTTCCCGCTATGCTGCCCCCACGCCGCGGTGATTCGTGGCGGAGGAGAGACAGACATGCGATCCACACGTGGCCATCGGTTCGGGTTGTCCATTGCGCTGGCCGTGGGCGCGGGCGGGGCTTCTTCCGCGTTCGCCTCGCTCAACCTCCTTCCCCCCGGGCCGCAGATCGGCACGCACGCGGGCAACCTCGTCACGGGCGGGAGTTTCGAGGCCGGGCCGCCCGGCGCGGTCGTCGCCTGGGCCACGGGCACCACGCTCACCCCCTTCGCCGTCCCCCCGGGCTGGACGAGCTCGGGCGTCGCGTTCAACTACGCGCGCTGGGGGCACGACTCGGTGAGCCCGCTGAACATCGCGAACTCGGCGGTGATCCCCGACGGCGTCAAGGCCCTCTACTTCGGCAACGGGCAGGGCGCCAGCGTCAACATGCCCCCCACGTTCAACCCCGATGGCGAAGTGACATTCCCCGGCGCGCCCACGGTCGTCACCAGCATCGGCGCGCCAGTGATCCTGTCGCAGACGGTGAACACGCACCTCACGCCCGCGCCAAGCTACGTGCTCAGTTTCTGGGTCTCGGGCGAGAACGCCTACTACGGCGGGGCCGCCGATGGGATGTTCGGCCTGCGCCTCACCAACACGCAGGCGGGCGACCCCACGCGGTACTTCGCCGTGCCCGCCGGCGGCTCTTCCGTCTATGGCGACCAGAAGCGGTTCGAGTTCTCGTTCACCCCGCTCAATCCGTCCTTGCCCGTCACCGTCGAGTTCATCAACTGGGGGCACTTCTCGTTCAACGGCGGGACGACCGAGCTCGTGCTCGACGACGTGATCGTCAACCCCGTCCCCACGCCCGGCGCGATGGGCGTGCTGGCGCTGGCGGGGTTGGCGGGGGCGAGGCGGAGGGGCTCGCGGTAAGTCACACCTAGAATCCGGGCGTGTCGCACTCGATTCAGGACAGGATCGGAATGGAGTTGGCGAGGCTGGTCGCCTCGGAGTTGTCGGCGTCGCCCCCAATGGATGACGCTGGCGCGCGAGAACCTCGCGCGCTGGCGCCAGGCCAATGCCGCATCGGCTTCGTTGGTGCGTTGCTACGACGAGTGGTTGGCGCTCCTGGAGCGCCCGATCGAGCAGGTGTGCGCGGCGATGCTGTCCACCTCGGACGAGGGACAGCGGCTGCGCCAGAACTCGCCCTTTGCCGGCGCGCTCCCCGCGAGAGTGGTCTGGGACGTCAAGCGGAGGGTCAGGGATGGACAGGCCGCAGCTTGAGCACAGCTTCGGGCGGCATGGGGAATCACCGGCGCTGACCGGTTCGTCGTCATCGGCTCGCAGTCGATTCTTGGTCAGCACGCCAATGCGCCGCCGGAATTGTTGGTTTCGATGGAGGCGGACATCTACTCCCTCCGCTCGCCCGGCGACGCCGATCTGATCGACGGATCGATCGGCGAGTTGTCGCCCTTCCACCGGACTTTCGGCTACTACGCGCACGGCGTTGGCGAGGAAACCGCGGTGCTCCCCGGCGGGTGGAAAGACCGACTGGTGCCGCTCAAGACTCCCGCGACCGGGGGCGCGACGGGGTTGTGCCTTGAAGTCCACGACCTCGCGGTGTCCAAGCTGGCAGCGGGACGCGAGAAGGACCATGAGTTCGTCCGCGCGCTGATTCGACACGACCTTGCCGACGCCGGCGTCATCTCGTCGCGAATCGCGCTGGTGCGGCTGGACAAGGCGCTCGTGCGGGCGATGGAATCGCGGCTGGAACAGGCTCGGCGGGGCGTGGGATAGGCCTCGGCGAGGCGGGCCCGCTAACCCCGCTTTCTCGCCACAAACCGGAACTGCGCGCAGAAGTTGAGTTTGAGCAGGTTCGCGTCGGCGATCGGGATCACGCCGCGCCGACCCAGGTCGTTGACCAGCTGGCTCAAGGGCGAATCGACGGGGTAGGCCTCGAAGATCGCGTCGATCTGCGTTCCCTGGCCGAACTGGCACAACAGGGACCGGGTGATGAGCGTCGGCGCGTCGATTCCGGCGGACAGGCGCTCCAGGTCGAGCCCGTGCCGGTCGCACAGGAGCTTGAAACCGTACGGCGTGTAGTTGAACGTGCTGTACCCGTGGTAGGGCTCGAGGTGAGAGACGGAACCGACGAGGCACCCGCGCGGGCGAAGCACGCGAGCGATCTCGCTCACCGCGATGTCGGGGCTGTGCACGTGCTCCAGGCTCTGGTTCGAGAACACGGCATCGAAGCTCGCGTCGGGGAAGGGGATCGTCACGCCGTCGTACAGCGTGATGTCGGCGTCTGCGCCCAAGCGTCCAAGCTGCGGGCGCGTGCCCGGATCCACGCTCGTTCGCACCTCCAGTCCATGCCATTGGAACCCCGCCGCCTCGATCGTGCGCCGCTGGTCGGGTTTGACGCCACAACCGAAGTCGAGCAACCGACGCCCGGGGGCGGATGACGCGACTCTGCGCAAGAGATCCCACTGGTCCGGGTCGTCAAGGCTATCCGCCGACACCGCGGGATCGCAACGCTCGACGAGCCAGTGATCGGGGATTTGGCGCAGGGGTGGGCCGAAGAGTGGGTTGCACACGCGCCGGGCCGTGTCCGGATCGCCCAGGCGCAGCACGGCCAGCGCAAGCTCGCGCAGTCGCGATTCCGCGGAATCCACCTCTGGCGCACGCTTCGAACCGAACCATCGCCGGTTCAGGATTGGGGCGATGCCATGAGGGATGCTATTCCACTGGCCTCCCGTACCGCTCGCGCTCTGGCTCCGCACAGAAAGCAGTTCTCTTCGACGATCGTGCCTGGCACGGCCGCGAGCAACTCGGACTCGCACGCCGCGCCACCCGTGGGCGCACGATGTGCCGCAAGCATGGGTGTTGCCCGTACCCTTCACCATGCTCTCCCGCCCCATCTTCGCCGCGTGCATCGTCCTCCTCTCCATGCTCCGCGTCGCCTGCGCACAGCTCGATCTGCCCGCCGATGCGAAAGAACTCGCGCTCACGCGCGGGCTCGCGTTGGAGGGCGTGTCGCAGTGGGCGCGACGCCCGATCAACGTTGACGGCGTGGCGGCACTGGTCGTCGAGGGCAGGCTGGGCGACCCCGCGTGGGGCATGCCCAAGCCCGGCGATGCCGTGCCCGTGCCCCCCGCGTTGGCGCAGCCGCAGAAGAGGGACGAAGCGGTCGGCGGCGCCGCGCCGGGAGACGGCGCGAACGACAAGCCAGCCCCTGCCCCCGGCACCTGGCGCGACATCACGGCCAACGACAAGGGCGAGTTCGCCGATGCCAAGCCCGGCACGTACATCCTCGTGCACGTGCGCAGCGCCAAGGCCCGCGTGATGGTCCTCGAGGCCGCCGGGCACGCGATGGTGTACGAGAACGCCATGCCGCGGATGGGCGATCCGTACTCGGCGGGGTACGTGCGTCTGCCGGTGCGGCTGCGCGAGGGGGACAACCTCTTCCTGTTCGCCCACGCCGGGCGCGGGGCGATGCGGGCGCGCCTCGTCGAGCCCGCGGCGGAGGTGATGATCAACGAGGCGGATCTCACAGTGCCGGACCTCACGGAAGTCGAGGCGGGCCAGGACTGCGGGCTCGACCTGGGCATCCCGATCATCAACGCCGGCGACCACGCGCGGCGCCTGGCCATCGGCTGCCGGGGCGAGGGGCTGGACACGGAGGGGTACTCGTCGATCGTGGCGATGCCGCCGTGCTCGCTGGTCAAGGTGGCGGCCCTGGCCCCGTGCAGGCCGGCGGCGGGCGTCGGCGCGATCGACGTTCGCGTGCGCGTCTACGACGAGGACGCCCCGGAGACGCCCGTGGTCGCGGAGAAGACCATCCGCGTGTCGGTGGTGTCCAGGCGTGCGCCGTACCGATCGACATACACCAGCGCCATCGACGAGAGCGTGCAGTACGTCGCGATCCGCGAGCCCTCGGAGGCAACGCCCCCGGAAGAACCGCCCCCGCCCCCGGATGGCGCCGCGGGCGCGAAGGGTGGGCCCAGCGGTGAGGACCACGCCGAGCGCGAGCGCCCCGGGCTGGTGCTCTCGCTGCACGGCGCGGGGGTGGAGGCCATCGGGCAGGCGGGCAGCTACGCCCCGCACGCCGGGCTGCTCATCGCCTGCCCGACGAATCGCCGCCCCTTCGGCTTCGACTGGGAGGACTGGGGACGAATCGACGCGCTGGAGGCGATGGCCCACGTCCGCGCGATCTACCAGACCGACCCCACGCGCCAGTACCTGACCGGGCACAGCATGGGCGGGCACGGGACGTGGCAACTGGGCGTGCTCTACCCCGAGCTCTTCGCGGCCATCGCGCCCAGCGCGGGGTGGCTGTCGTTCGACTCGTACGTAGGGCGCGGCGGCCCCGCGCACACGCCGCCGGGACCGCTGGGCCAGGCCTTCGAACTCGCCCGCGCCAGCAGCGACACGGCGGCCTTGTTCGAGAACCTCCGCGGGCGCGGCGTCTACATACTGCACGGCGACGCCGACGACAACGTGCCGGTGGACCAGGCGCGGACGGCCCGCAAGGAGCTCGACCGCCTCGGCATCGCGTTCGAAGCCCACGAGCAGCCCGGCGCGGGGCACTGGTGGGACGACGACGCGCCGGGCGTGGCGTGCGTGGATTGGCCGGGCGTCTGGGAGACGTTCGCGCGGCACAGGCTCGACCCCGACACGCCGCACGAGGCGGCGGTCCCCTCGCCGCTGGACGCGCGCGGCTTCGGGCGCGGCTCATTCAAGCGGGCGTTCGACCGCGCGTTCGTGCTGGTGTACTCCACCGGCGGGACGCCCGAGGAGAACGCCTGGTCGCTGGCCAAGGCCCGCTACGACGGCGAGCAGTGGTGGTATCGTGGCAACGGGCAGGCCCGCCTGCTCAGCGACGCCGAGCTATTGGGCCTGCGGAGCCAGGGCGCGAACCCGTGCAACGTGATTCTCTACGGCAACGCGGACACCAACCGCGCGTGGGAGGTCATGCTTGGCAAGGACGCGCGGCAGGTGACGCGCGGCGCGGCGAATGCGGCAGGAAGGAAGTTCGAGGGCGACGACCTGGCGTGCCTGCTGGTCCTGCCGCGTGTGGATGTCAGCCCGCTCGACGAGTCGTGCGAAGTGGGCGTGGTGGGGGGGACGGGGCTGCGCGGGATGCGTGCGACGGAGCGGCTGCCGTACTTCAGCGCGGGCACGGGGTTCCCGGACTCGCTGGTCCTCCGCGCGAGCGTGTGGAGCCGCGGCCCGGAGGCCATCGAGGCGGCAACGTGCGAGTAGCCGTTCGATAGGTCGCGATCTGGCCGTAGCCATGGGTGCGATTCGCGTCTGCCGAGGGCGAGACACCCGGTGGGGGCTCTCAATCTCCAGGGGCGGAGGCCCTGCGTGCACACCCATACATAATCCAACCATATATACGGTTGCGATGAGCCGATTTTGTCTTGACGCAACCAATGAAAGCGTTTACAATGCGAGTAGCTAATTCAGGACTAAAGAGTCCTACTTTCTGCTTCAAACCGAAGGGCACACCACGCTGCGAGGTTGCGAATCGTGTTCCGCGACCACCGCCGCAGGAAGGAGAGTTGAGATGAAGACTCGTACCTTGATAGCTGCGTCCCTGCTGTTCGCCTCCGCCGCCAACGCCGCCACGGTGTGGATCGACTTTGGGGACACCGCCTCGCCGTCGTCTCCCAACATCAACAACATCGATCAGATCCAGAACCCGCTGTTCAACCTGGTGGACAGGAGCGGCGCGGGAACGGGGATCGGAGTGAACATCAGCGACGTCTTCTGGCCCGGCTCCAACCAGAACGGGACGTCCGCTCCCACGGGCGAGGCGCTGGCCTTGGGCATCCCCGTCACCGCCACGCGGGACAACCTGTTCGGCAACACGGTGGCGTTCGGTGGCTTCACCGAGCCCACGGGGGGCTTCTACCTGACCGGCCTCGATACCAGCGGCATGATCGTGTACGATTTCGCCTTCTTCGGGTCGCGCACGGGCGTTTCGGACAACCGCGTGACGCGATACGCGGCCACGGGCGCCAACTCCGGCTTCGACATCCTCAACTGCTCCAACAACACAGGCAACCTCGCCCACGTCATTGGCATCCAGGCCGATGCGTTCGGCCAGATCTATATCGATGTGCGGCCCGACGCCACGAACAACAACGCCAGCGGCTTCTACTACCTGGGCTTCCTCCAGATTATCAGTCGTCCGGTTCCCGCGCCCGGCGTGATCGCGGCATTGGGCGCCGCGGGGCTGCTCACCTCGGGTCGTCGTCGTCGATGAGGCTGGTGGCGATCTGAATCTGGAGGTTACACCATGAAAACCAGGCACACCGTTTTCGCCATGGCCGCGATCGGGCTGATCGGCGCGACCGCGTCGGGCGAGGATCCCAAGAACCTGCTGTTCTTCGGCAACAGCTTCACGGCCGCCGCCGGAGGCGTACACCGCATCGTCCAGAACATCGCCGTCTCGGCGGGGCACCCCGTCCCGTACGTGTACGGGCAGGCGATTGGCGGCGTCACGCTGCAGTACCACCTGACCAACTCGACGGGAGTGATCACCTCGGGCATCGCTCCCGGCGGCCACTGGGACAACGTTATCCTGCAGGAGTACAGCACGGTTCCGACGTTCCATCCCACCTTCGGCAACGTCCCGAGCTTCCTTTCGGCCGCCAACGGGCTCTACCAGGCGGTCCTGAACCACAGCCCTGCCGCCAAGGCGGTCATGTTCGAGACCTGGGCACGCGGCCCGGGGCACTCGTACTACCCGACCCAGTGGCCCACTCCTGCCGCAATGCAGTCGGAACTGCGGATCAACTACCACACCTGCGTCGACAACCTCAACACGCTCCACGGCGCCGGCTCGGCCGCGTACGCTCCGGTGGGCGACGCCTTCGAGGCCGGTAACTTCGATCTGGGCCTCTACTCCGGCGACATCTACCACGAGTCCAACCGCGGAGCCCTGCTCGTCTCGCTCGTGCTGTATGGGAGGGTTTACGCCGACACGACCACGAGCGACATCAACCTCTCCGCCGTTGCCGCCACCCTCGGGCTCGGCGCCGCGGACATCTCGTTTACCACCGCTCTGGCCGACCAGGTCCTCGTCCCCGCGCCCTCGGCCCTCGCGCTGCTGGTGATGGGCGGGTTGCTGGCCTGCCAGCGTCGGCGATAGGCCGCCCTCTCCCTCCCCGGTCCGCCCATCGCGGCCGCGCGCGGATCGCCCATCGCGGCCGCGCGCGGATCGCCCGCCTCGCTCCCGCCCAGGAACGTGGGCAGGTCGTCGATATCCGCGGCCCCGTCGCGGAACGTTGAGTTCCTCGGGCGTCGTCACCGAGTCGTCACGGTGGAAGATCGCGACCCAACGCCGGCGGTCATCATGCGCCGGGTGCAGCCAGGGCTCGCCCGAATGGCCGTCCCGCCGGCGTCGAAGCCCCGGGGCCAGGCGATGCGCGGGCGCAGTCCGTGGGTTCCAACTCCCACATCGCGTCGTCGGGCGTCGAGGCTCCGACGCAGACCATGTCTGGCGTGTCGAACATCGCCGGGTACACGTCGGAGCATCGTGTCGGCTTGTCCAGGCTAAACCCGGAGTTCCCCGCCGCAGCTACGTAGAGCGAATCGGAGTTGTGCTTCATCATCTTGTACAACGCAGCCGAGTACACCATCGAGCGTCCTGATCAATGTCTCCGCGAGGTCGAGCAAGCGCGGATCCTCGACGCGCAAGATCGCCAGCCCGGGCACGATCTCGCTCGCCCACTCCACCCGCGCCCCGATTGCCGCGGGGCTGTTGAAATGCACGAACGGCGTCCTATCCGAGAACCTCGGGGCGCCCTTCCCCAAGCACGTCCCCTCCGCCAGACAAACCGCGACCGGCGCGGCGACCGTTCTTGCGAGGGCGGGGTTCATCGGTGCTTTTCCTTGGTGCCTTGTCCGCCCCCATCCGGTGTGCGCCACCGTCCGAAAACGGCAAGCAAAGTCGCGGGATTTCCTGTTGAATCTGGTGTGGACCCCCGCGAAGTGCGGGTGCGGGCGGGGAATCGCGGGGCGTGGGGGGCGAGGTTTGGCCCGATGGGGCCGATCCGTCCACCTTCCTAAACTGGCCCATGAGCCAGACCCCCTCGTTCCCACCGTTCGATCCCAAGGCCGAGCACCAGCAGAGGCCCAAGCTGGTGGCGGTGCGGGCGTTCCAGGCGCAGGCGGGGGAGCAGCCGGTGCTGGGCCTGGCGGATGCCCGGCAGGTGTCGGACAAGATGGTGTTCGTTCCACCGGCGGCGCAGATGATCTTGCCGCTGCTGGACGGGAGCCGGGGGCTGGACGAGATCGTGACGAGCGTGGGGCACGGGCTGACGCGGCCGCTGCTGGAGATGCTGGTGGCGCAGCTGGACGATGGGGGACTGCTGGAGGGGCCGACGCGCCGGGGGATGGTGGAGAAGATGCGGCGCGACTTCGACAGCCAGGCGGTGCTTCCGCCGGCGAGCACGGCGGCGCTGGCGGACCAGATGGTGATGCACCACTATGGCGAGGGCGCGGACGAGTCGGTGAAGAACGAGCACGGGCCGAGCCTGTTGCGCGAGTACCTGGATCGGTGGATGGCGGAGGCGACCAAGGACGCGGCGAACCCGAGCTTTGATGCGTTGCCCAAGGCGATCGTGGCGCCGCACATCGACTATCCGCGCGGGTGGATGAACTACGCGGCGGTGTGGGCGCGGATGCGGGTGGTGGATCGGCCCGACCGGGTGGTGATCCTGGGGACGAACCACTTCGGGGAGTCCTCGGGCGTGTGCGGGTGCGACAAGGGGTATTCGACGCCCCTGGGCACGTGCGAGGTGGACCAGAAGCTGGTGGAGGAGCTGAAGGCGAAGCTGGGGGCGGAGAAGAGCGAGAGGCTGTTCCGGAATCGGTACGACCACGAGCGCGAGCACAGCATCGAGCTGCAGATCCCGTGGATCCAGCACTGCCTGGGGGCCGACGACTGGGGGCGGTATTGCCAGGTCTTCGGGGTGCTGGTGCACGACCCGGCGGTGAACAACGGGGAGAGCTACGACGGGAAGGGGCTGGGGCTGGGCGAGTTTGTGGAGGCGATGAAGGGCGCGCTGGCGGCCGTCGGCGGCAGGACGCTGGTGGTGAGCAGCGCGGATCTCTCCCACGTGGGGCCCGCCTTCGGGGACGCCAAGCCCCTGGCGGGCGAGGACGAGGAGGCGCAGAAGGAACGCGAGCGGATCTTCAACCACGACCGCGAGCTGCTGCAGATGTACTGCAACGGGCAGGTGGACGAGATGATCGCGTCGATGGCGTGGCAGCAGAACCCGACGCGCTGGTGCTCGCTGGGGAACATGACGGCGGCCATGCGCATCAGCGGGGGGACGAAGGGGCAGGTGCTCAACTACGCCGCGGCGATGGACGAGCAGGGGCAGGGGATGGTCAGCAGCGTGGCGATCGTGGTGGGGTGAGCCATCGCCAAGTCCAAGCGTCAGATCGTGTTGCAGCGCAAGCCCGAGCAGCCCGGGTCGCTGGCGCCCATGGGTTCGCGCCAGGGGGTGCTGGCCACGCTGGCCCGGTGCAACACGGCGCCCGACGGGAGCCCGCCCAAGAACGGGGCGATGGGGCAGTTCCTGTACGGGCCGGGGATGGTCGCCGAGGTGCCGTTCCACCAGGACCCCATCACGCAGGTGATGGTGCAGATCAACGACCTGGACCTGGCGTGGCCGGTGCTGCGCCGGCTGTGCGCGGGGCAGCAGTGGCAGATGGTGGACGTGGAGAGCGGGCAGATCTTCGGCTAGGGGGCGGGACATGGGCGTCGGGGCATGGACGCTGAGGATCGGGGTGCTGGCGGCGTGCCTGGCGCTGGGGGCGTGTCGTCGCGGCGGCGACGAGGTCGTGCTGTATTCGAGCGTCGACGGGCCGCTGCTGGGGCAGATCGTGGCGGAGTTTGAGCGCGAGAGCGGGGTGCGGGTGCGGGTGGTGGGGGACACGGAGGCCACCAAGTCCGCGGGGCTGATCGAGCGCCTGCTGGCGGAGAAGGACGACCCGCGCTGCGACGTGTTCTGGTCGAGCGAGAGCCTGGGCGTGATGCAACTCTCGGCGGCGGGGAGGACGCGCCGCGGCGTCTGCGCGACCTGGCGGACCCGCGGTTCCAGGGGCGGGTGGTGATGGCCGACCCGCGTTTCGGCACGACGCGCGTGCACCTGGCGGCGCTGGTGGCGGCGGCCGGGCCCGGGGCCACGCGGGAGTGGCTGGTGGCGATGCGCGAGAACGGGGTGCGCCTGCTGAGCGGGAACTCGGCGGTGGTGAAGGCCATCGCCCTGGGCGAGGCGGACGTCGGGGTGACCGACACCGACGACGTGTACTCGGGCCGGGCGAACGGCTGGCCCGTGGCGATGGTGTACGAGGAGCCCGACGCGGGCCCGTCGGGGGCGGGATTGCCCGGCTACGGGGCCCTGGTCCTGCCCAACAGCGTGGCGCTGGTGCGCGGCGGGCCGCACCCGCGGGCGGGCGGGCGCCTGATCGAGTTCATCGTGTCGGCGCGGTGCGAGGAGCTGCTGGCGCGGAGCGAATCGAGGAACGTCCCGGCGCGGGCGTCGCTGGCGGCGCGGCTGGGCCTGGAGATCCCGCGCCCGTGGCGACCCGGGGCCGGCGCCCTGTGGGCGGCGCTGGAGCCATCGGCTCGCCTGTCGCGCGAGGTCCTGGGGCGATAACTTGGGCGGCGCGGTCGCTGTCACCGCATATGCGGGCGTGCTTCGGCACAATCCGCGCACGCGTCGCGCGGGAGGATGGGGAGGGATCATTCGGGTTGACCATTCCGCGGCGCGGGCCGATGGGAGGGGCGTGAACCTCCTCCGCAGACTCGCCGATGGGCCGCTGCGCCTGCGAAGCCGACGCGGCCTCTGGGCGGCGCTGCTGGCCTGGCAGACGCTGGTGCTGGGCGCGGGCGTGCACTTCATCACGCGCGACGGGGACGCGGCCCAGACCGCCGAGGACATCGCGCTGTTCCTGGCGATGGTGGGGTGCTCGGCGCTGGGCGCGCTGCTGCTGATCCGGCGGTACGACTCGGTGCTGATGCAGATCAACACGGACCTGACGGGCGAGATCTTCCGCCAGGTGCACTCGACGGTGGGGATCCGCAACGCGTTGATCGTGGGGCTGGCCAAGCTGGCGGACCATCGCGACCTGGACACGGGCTGCCACCTGGAGCGCATCAGCTTCTACTGCGAGCTGCTCGCCCGTGAGCTGGCCCCCAGCCACGACCTGATCGACAACCACTGGATCGAGAGCCTCAAGATCGCCTCCACGATGCACGACATCGGCAAGGTGGGCGTGCCCGACTCGATCCTCCTCAAGCCCGGACCGCTGAGCGCCCCCGAGCGGCGCACCATGGAGCTCCACGCCCTCATCGGCGCCGACACGCTGATGGAGGTGCGGCGGCACTCGGGGCACGACGACCTGGTGGACATGGGCGTCGAGATCGCCATGTACCACCACGAACGCTGGGACGGGAGCGGGTATCCCTTCGGGCTGGAGACGGCCCACATCCCCTTGTCGGCCCGGATCGTGGCGCTGGCCGACGTCTACGACGCGCTGACTTCCCCGCGGGTGTACAAGGAGCCGATGTCGCACGAGGCGGCGCGGGAGATCATCCGCTCCAGCCGCCAGACGCACTTCGACCCGTGCGTGGTCGACGCGTTCGAACGCGTGCACGGGCGGTTCGACCGCATCCGCAAGCGATTCCACGGGTCCGAGCCGGCCCGGGCGGCGGCGTGAGGCCCGGCGCCTTCGCCCCGCGCCACCCTACGATCTCGCCATGAAGAGCACGCCCGGCGCCCCGGCGCGCAAGGTCCCCGTGGCCATCGAGCACATGCCCTCCCCCACGCCATCCCTCCGCGCGCTCATCGCCGCCGAGTTGCCCTCGCTGGTGGCGCTGCGCCGCGAGTTCCACCAGCACCCGGAGCTCTCGCTCCAGGAGCAGCAGACCAGCCAGGTCGTGCGGCGCGAGCTGGAGCGCGCCGGAGTCGCCTTCAAGGCCGGGCTGGCGGGCGGGACGGGGATCGTCGCGCACCTGCCGGCGTCGACGGGCGAGCAGCGCCCGGCCGTCGCCCTGCGCGCCGACATGGACGCCCTGCCCATCGAGGAGCAGACCGGGGTGGCGTACGCCTCGTGCCGCCCGGGAGTCATGCACGCCTGCGGGCACGACGGGCACATGGCGATCCTGCTGGGGGCGGCCCGCGTCCTGTCCAGGGTGCACCGTCCCAATCCGGTCACGCTCATCTTCCAGCCCGCCGAGGAGCACTTCGGGGGCGCGGACCTGTTGTGCGCCCAGGGTGTGCTGCGCGGGGAGAGCGACGGGGGGATCGGCTCGCCCGTGGGGCGGGTGTTCGGGCTGCACGGGTGGCCCCAACTCCCGCTGGGGCAGGTCGCCTCGCGCCCCGGGCCGCTGATGGCGGCGGTGGACGACTTCACGATCACCGTGCGGGGGGTGCAGTGCCACGCGGCGTACCCGCACCTGGGGCGAGACCCGATCCTGGCGTCGGCCCATGTCGTCACGGCGCTGCAGTCCATCGCCAGCCGCAACGTCGGGCCCCTGGAGGCGGTGGTGGTGTCGGTGGGGCAGATCCAGGGGGGGACGGCCAACAACATCATCCCCGAGACGGTGACGCTGGTGGGCACCGTCCGCACCCTGCGCGACGACGTTCGAGCGATGGCGGGCGAGCGTTTCCACGAGGTGGTGCGTCAGACGGCCCAGGCCCTGGGTTGCTCGGCGCAGATCGACTACGTGCGTGGCTATCCGGTGGTGGTGAACGATGCGGACGCCTTCGCGCAGGTGGAGCGGGCGGCCGGGCAGGCCCTGGCGCCGCGCCAGTTCGTGACGCTCGACCAGCCCACCATGGGCGGGGAGGACTTCTCGTACTACGCCCGCCACGTGCCGGCGTGCTTCTTCTTCCTGGGGTTGAGGCCGGCGGGCGTGGGCGAGTATCCGCTGCTGCACCAGCCGACGTTCAACTTCAACGACGACGCGATCCCGCCGGGCGTGGAGATGTTCGTGCGCCTGGCGACGCGGGAGTAGGGACGGTCCTTCGCCGAGCGGGGGCGAGGGGACCTCGCGGTCGCGGCGGGCTCGTAGGATTCCCCGTGCCCGACGATCCATCCTTGCCGCCGGCTGACGCCGAGGGGTTCCTGCCCAGGGACACGCCGCCGACCTGGGGGACGGAGACGCCCCAGGAGCGGCTGGGCCGCCTGCGCGAGAAGGCGCGCCAGTTGCCCGAAGTCCCGGGCGTGTACCTGATGAAGGACCACCAGGGCGTGGTGCTGTACGTGGGCAAGGCGTTGCGTCTGCCCGATCGGGTGGGGTCGTATTTCGTTCCGTCGACGGACCTGGGCGCGTTCAAGGACCAGATGCTCGACGAGGTGCACGACTTCGACATCCTGCGGTGTGAGACGGAGTGGGAGGCGCTGCTGGTCGAGAACCGGCTGATCAAGGACATCCATCCCCGGTACAACCGGTCGAGCACGGACGACAAGACGTTCCCGTACCTGGTGGTGACGGGGCGGGAGGATTTCCCCCGCGTGTTCGTGACGCGCGACGCCAACACGCCGGAGGTTCGCGGCGGGCGCGTGCTGGGGCCGTTCGTCAACTCGGGCGCCCTGCACCAGGCGGTGGACTTCCTGCAGCGCGTGTTCAAGTTCCGCACGTGCAGGCTGGAGATCGCGGAGGGCGACCCGGCGAACCGTTCGTTCCGCCCGTGCATCCTGTACAACATCGGGCGCTGCACGGCCCCGTGCGGCGCGAAGGTCTCTCGCGAGGCGTACCAGGCCGACATCGACGCGTTCGTCCGGTTCCTCAACAGCAAGCGGAGCGTGATGCTGCGCGAGATGCGCGCGGAGATGGAGAAGGCGGCGGCGGAGCTGCGTTTCGAGCGGGCGGGCGTGCTGCGCGACCGGATCCGGGCCCTGGAGAAGCTGGAGGAACGGGGCAAGCTGGGCGAGGGCTGGCAGCCCGAGAGCGAGAGCTACATCATCGAGCCGGAGAAGTCGCTGCGCAGCCTGCAGAAGGCGCTGGGGATGGACGAGCCCATCCGCTGCGTCGAGGGGATCGACATCGCGCACCTGCACGGGGGCGAGACAGTGGGGAGCAAGGTCTGCTTTGTCGACGCCCGCCCGCTCAGGAGCGAGTACCGCCGGTATCGCATCCAGGGCGCGATCCCCGGCCCGGCGACGATCAACGACGACTACGCGAGCATCCGCGAGGTGGTGAGCCGGCGCTACCGCGAGGCGGGCGAGGGGCACGAGCTGTACCCCGACGTGATCCTGATCGACGGCGGGCTGGGGCAGTTGCACGCGGCCCTGGAGGCCTTCGAGGCACTCGACGCCAAGCCCCCCATGGTGATCTCCCTGGCCAAGAAGGAAGAGCTGATCTACGTGCAACGCCGGAGCGAGCCGATCCGGCTGGGGCGGGAGAACCCGGGGCTGCGCCTCTGCCAGGCGATCCGCGACGAGGCGCACCGCTTCGCGCAGCACTACCACCACGTCCTGCGCCGGAAGAAGACGTTGGGAGAGGAGTAGGCGGGGCGGCTACTTGGGCTGGTCCTCGGGCCTGTCGTCCTTGGGCGGCGCTTCGCCCGCCCGCTCGCCCGGGACGGCGATCCCTTCTCCAGGCTTGCCCCCACCCTTCTCTGCGGGCGAGCCCAGGCCCAGGGCCTTCTGGAGCGCGTCGGAGACCTCCTTGGCCGAGTCCTCTCCTCGCGCGCCCTGGATCAGCGCCGCGACGTGCCCGTCCTTGTCGACGACGACGCAGGCGGGGAAGACGCGCGCGCCCAGCTCGCGGGCCAGGGCGTCGCCGTTGAGCAGGAGGGTGAACTCCCTGGTGGTCTCGTGCGTGTCGTTGACGAGGTTGGCGTTGTCGCGTTCGCGCACGCCCACGCCGAAGAACCTGACGCCCGTGGGGGCGAACTGTCTGGCGAGGGTGTTGAGGTGGGCGTGCCAGGCGGGCGCGGGGATGCACCAGCTCCCGTAGAAGTCCACGACGAAGACGCTCCCGCGCAGGTCGGCGAACTTGAGCTTGCCCCCGCCGGCCTGGTCGAGTTCCACGTCGGGGAACATCTTGGGGGGTGGCGGCGGGGCCGGGGACGCGGGCTTGGGGGGCTCGGGAGTGGGAGGCTGGGCCGGCTCGGGCGGCGGTGTCACGGAGGTGGAGGGGGGTGGCGTGGGGGGCGTCCTGGGGGCGGCCTTGGCGCGGTCCTCGGTGTATCCCTCGGGCACCGGCACGCGCAGGGAGGCCACGTCCACGCCCGGCGGGTCCCCCACGTCCACGCGCACGTTGCTGAGCGTGATGTCCAGCTCGCCCGCCATGGAGCCCGAGGAGATCTCCACCGCGCGCCGGGGGATCCCGTCGTCGATGGCGATGTACCAGCGCTTCTGGCGTCCGCCGCTCCCGCGCGTCAGCAGGACCACGTCGCAGCGCACGCCGGCGACCTCGTCCTGGCCTTCGAGCGTGAGCACAGCGTGGTCGAGGTCCACGCGGAAGGGAGGATCGGTGAGCATCCCCTCGATGCGCATGGTGGTCTTGGGCATCATGACGGCCGGCCCGCGGGCCTCCGAGTCGGCGCGCTCCATCAACTTCTTCTTGTCGGCGTCGAGCCACTCGGTCTGGCCATTGATGAACGAGGCATCGAAGGCGACGTCCTTGTCCCGGCTGGTGTCCCCCTTGCCGTGGACGCGAATGGCCCAGCGTCCCCCGGGTTCGGGGGCGCCCTGGGGACCGACGCGCACCATCGTCGCGCTCCCGCGCGCGCTCTTGAAAGGACCGGCGCTGCCCAGGGCTCCGCTCACGCTGTACACCGCGTCGTACGTGATGGCTCGCGCGGCGCCGAGGGCCTCCGTGGACCGATCCATCGCCCGGCGGGCGGCCGGGTCCTGCTCGGGCGCGGGGGCGCTGGTCGGCTCGGCCAGCTTGGGCTGGGTGGCCTTGCCCGGTTGGACAGAGTCCTGGGCCCGGGCAGTCGCGCCCACGAGCAGGACGGGGACGATCAGGATGGGCCATCGCGTGGACATGCGGCCTCCGCCAGAAGGTACCGGACCACCCAAGGCTAGGAAGTCGGGAGCCGGGGGCGAGCCTCGGTCGTCATGCCGCCGGCAGCCCGCGGCGCTGCGGCCGCACCCCGCTCGCTCCTGGCGTTGATACCGTTGGGTCGTTCTCGCGGTTGCGGGCTGGAACGCCCGGCCCGGACCGCCCGAGCGTAAGGACCCTGACGTTTGCCTTCCGCGATCCCAACCGTGGCCCATGAGCTGCAGGCCCTTGCCGGGCTGGCACTGGCGGATCCGCGGGTCGCCGCGCGCCCGAGCCTGCTCGAGCAGCTCTCCATGTCGCTGCGGGGGCACCCGTTGGAGTGGGGCACGCTGGCGCTGGCGTGTGCGATGCTCGCGGTGCTGTATTGGACGGGCGTGATTCGCCCCGGCGGGCTGGACGTGAGGAAGCGGGACGTGTCGGGGCACCCCGCGTGGATGTGGCTGGCGTGTGCCGTGATCGGGTTCTCCGGGGTGGTGATCGCGGGCTCGCTGGCACACCAGGTCCCGGCGGTGAGCCAGGCGCCACAGAGCGCTCGTTCGCTGGCCCTCGTCGCGCTGGCGTCGGGGCTGGGCGGGGTGGTCGCCGGTTGGATCGTCGCGCACCTGGCGAGCGGCGCGGGGGCCGCGGGGGCGGGGCTCACGCCCCGGTGGAGCGATCTGCCCCGGGGCGTGCTGGCGTTCGCGCTGGCGGCGCCGATCGTGCACGGCGCGACGCTGCTGACGGGGTTGGCGTACCTGTGGATCAACCACGCCGAGCCCCCCCGGGCGGCCCACCCGCTGCTCAAGGAGCTGCAGGGGGCGCCTGGGGACGCGTGGGTGTGGGCCAAGCTGGGCGGGGCGGTCGTGCTGGCGCCGATCATGGAGGAGTTCATCTACCGCGCCTTCGTGCAGTCCGGGCTGCTGCGCCTGACTCGGCGCGGGTGGGTGGCGGTGCTCCTGACGGCGACCGTGTTCGCGGGCATGCACGTGGTGGGCCCGACGGGGGGGCGGGTGGACTGGACCAGCCTGCCCACGCTGCTCGTGCTGGGGATCGCGATGGGGGCGGCGTACGAGCGCACGGGGCGGATCGGGGTGCCCATGACCATGCACATGCTCTTCAACGCCGCCAACGTCGCGATGATGTGGATCGTGACGAGGTCGTAGCGGATGGCGCACGGGGCGCGGCCGGGTTCTAACGCCCCAACGCAGCCGAGGATGAGCCGCGAAGGCGGGCCACGCTCCGCGCGATGATGGCGGCGGCGGAATCGAGCTCCTCGCGCGTGGTGTGGCGCGACAGGCTGAAGCGGAGCGAGCCGTGGGCCAGGGGCTCGGGAATGCCCATGGCCAGCAGCACCGGGCTGGGCTCGAGCGAGCCCGAGGAGCACGCCGCCCCGGCGCTGGCGCACAGCCCCTGCTCGGAGAGCAGCATGAGCAGGGCCTCGGCGGCGAGGCGAGGAAAGGCGATGTTGGTCGTGTTCCAGAGGCGCGGCGCGGCGGCGGCGTTGACGACGGCGTCGGGCACGCCCTTCAGGACGGATCGCTCGAATTCGTCGCGGAGCGCGGAAAGTCGCGCTCGTTCGTCACCGTCGCGCAGCCACTCCAGCGCCTCGCGGGCCGCCACGCCCGCGCCGAGGATGCCCGGCACGTTCTCCGTCCCGCCGCGGCGCCCGAGCTCCTGCGTGCCCAGCAGGCGCGGTCGCAGGGGCACGCCCGGGCGCGTCCAGAGCACGCCCACGCCCTTGGGCCCGTGGAACTTGTGCGGGGCGAAGGTCAGCAGGTCGCCCGCGGGGGCGGGGGTGGGCTCCTTGCCCACCCACTGGGTGGCGTCGCAGTGGAAGAGCACGCCGCGACGGCGGCAGGCATCGGCGATCTCGCGCACGGGCTGCACCACGCCCGTCTCATTGTTGGCCCACTGGATGCTGACCAGCCCCGTGGAGGCGTCGAGCGCCGATCCGAGATCCGTGAGGTCCACGAGTCCGCTCGGACCCACGTTCAGCCAGCGGTTGCGCGATGTCGCGGATGGCGGCGTGCTCCACGCGCGTGGTGACGAGCCCGCGGCCTGGGCCCTGAGCATCCAGCGAGCCCCGGATCGCCAGGTCGATGGACTCGGTCCCGCCGCTGGTGAGCAGGACCTCCCGAGCCCGGGCCCCGATGAGGTCGGCCAGGGCCTGGCGAGCCAGCTCCACCTCGCGCCGCACGGCCTGCCCGGCGCGGTGCACGCTCGAGGGATTCTCCCAGAGGTCGAGGCATGCCCGCTGCATGGCCGCGCACACGCCGGGGCTGGGCCTGGTGGTGGCGTTGTGGTCGAGGGAGATCACGGGGAAGGGTAGAGGCGGACGATCCTGTCGGGCCCGTTGATCGCGAGGTAGACGCTCCCGTCGGGGGCCACGGCCACGTCGCGCACTCGTCCCAGCCCGAAGAGCAGTTCCTCGCGCTCCACGACGCGCCCGCCCTCGACGTGCACGCGCTGCAAGGTCGCCCCGGCCAGCCCCCCGGCCAGCAGGTCGCCCTTCCAGTTCGGGAAGGCCCCGCCCCGAACGCACGCCAGGCCGCACGCCGCGATGGAAGGCAGCCAGCGGTCGCGCGGCATGGCGAAGTCCGGGCGCGACTCGCCCTTCCCGGGCGCGGGCAGCAGCTCGGACCAGGGCACGCTGAGCGCCTCGCCGGAGTAGTTGATGCCGAAGGAGACCACGGGCCAGCCGTAGTTCTTGCCGCGCTCGATGAGGTTGAGCTCGTCCCCGCCTCGGGGTGCGTGCTCGGTTTCCCAGAGGTTGCCCGCCTCGTCGAAGGCCAGGCCCTGGGGATTGCGATGCCCGGTCGACCAGATCGACGCGTAGTTCTTCTCGTTCTGGCTTGCGAAGGGGTTGTCGGCGGGGATGCTCCCATCGTCCTTGACGCGGTGGACCTTCCCGTTGGGGCGCGTCACGTCCTGCGCGTGCGGCCCGTGGCCCCGATCGCCGATGCAGAAGAACAGCGTCGAAGGGTCCTTGGGATCGAAGACGACGCGCGAGCCGAAGTGGTGGTCGGTCTTGACATAGTGCTCGTGGCGTGCTTCGAAGATGGTCAGCTGGTCGGTCCAGGCCGGCGTGCCGCCGGCGCCCTTGGTGATGCGCCCGCGGACGACCTTGGTCATGCCCGGGGGGGCATCGTCCGCGCCGAGCTTGTCCGAGTAGGCCAGGTACACCCAGGCGTTCTCATTGAACCTGGGGTGGAGGGTCACGTCCATCAGCCCGCCCTGCCCGCGATTGCGGACGCCGGGCACGCCGGCGACGGGCTCGGAGAGCTTGCCGTCCTGGAAGATCCGCAGTCGTCCGGGGCGCTCGGTGATCAGGAGCGCGCCGTCGGGCAAGAACTCGATGGCCCAGGGCACTTCGAGGCCGCTGCCCACGACCGTCTCGAGCGTGTAGCGATGGAGCCGGGAGGCGTACACGCCGTCGACGGGCCTGGGGCCGGGCTCGCGCTTGCGGGCGTCGCGGGCCTGGAGCTCGCGCAGGTGGACGACGAGGGCCCAGGCCTGGGGGTTGGGGAGCTTGGGGTAGCCCTCGAGCGCCGCGTGCGACTTGCCGCCCGCGACGCTGTCGTACAGGTCACGATCGTCCGCGTTGCGCAGGGCGGGGTCGAGCATGGACCTGGAGGTGGCGTGGGCGGGCGCGCCGGGTTCGGCGCCGGTGGCCTTGGCGCCGTGGCAGGCGGCGCAGTTGGCGTTCCAGAGCTGGGCGATGTTCTGGGCGTGGGCGGCCGGCACGAGGAGCACGCAGGCGAGCAGGGCGGTTCTCATGACCAAGGGTACGTCGGGCCTAATCCGCCGAGATGCTCCGCGGGCCCTGTTTGCCCGCGGTCTTCTCCATGTAGCCCTTGCCCTTGCGCTCGTACTTGGTGAAGCCGAGGCGTTCGAGGTTCTTGTTGGAGAGCGCGCCCTTGCCCTTGATGTCGGACCACTTGCCGGCGATGTTGGGGGCGACGATGGCGCGCCGGACCGGCGCGCCGGTCTGCGGGTGCTTGGTGAGCGGCGGGTCCTTCATGGGCTGCACCGTCTCGAAGGTCTGGCCGGTGGGAAGGCCCTTCTGGTCGAGGATCTCGTACACGTACGTGGGCATGCCCAAGCGTACGCGTGCCTGGCGTGGTCCTGGAAAGGGCGCGAGCAGGCCGTCGGGCCCGCCCGCGCCGGAGGGGTATCGAGGGAAGTCCGCGAGGGTCAGCGGCGGCGACGGGTGCCGGCGATCAGCCCGCCCAGGCCCAGCAGGGCCATGGGCCCGGGGGCGGGGATGCTGAAGCTGAAATCGTCGAAGAAGTTCTTGCCGCCCAGGCCCAGGTTGACGGCGTCCTCCATTTTCCAACCCAGGTTCGTGAAGTTGCCCATGGGGTTGGCCAGGGGTGTGCCGGCGGCGGCGAGGGTGACCCAGGTGCTGGAGGCGTCGATGTAGTACTCGAGCTTGAAGGTGCCGGAGGTCAGGTCGATGCTGGCGCTGACGCCGTCCCAGTTGGTGGGGTAGTTCCCGGCGTAGATGCCGGTGTAGTTCCAGATCGCGCTGTTGCGCCAGACGACCTCGTTGTCGCGGGTGTAGCCCCACTGCAGCCCGGTGTTGCCGACGCTGTCGCGGAAGGACATGGTGAACTTGTCGGGGGCCCGCGTGCCGGCGATGGGCGGCTGCTCGGGGCTGGCCTGGTAGTAGAACTTGACGCCCACGTTCCCGCTGGTGACGCTGCTGGGCACGGGCCCGCCGGTGTCGTAGGTGTCCAGGTTGTAGGAGTAGCTCATGGCGCCGGTGCCGGCGGGGGTGTCGTTGCGGACGGCGAGGGCGCCCCCGTCGAAGAAGCGGCCGGGCGAGTGGTCGCCCACGATGTACACGGGCGCGGTGTTGCTCGGCACCGTCGTGGGATAGTTCGTGAGCGTCGGGGGCGTGCTGGCGTTGCGTGCGGCGGAGGTCGTGAAGAAGGCGCCGACCTGGCTGGTGGCGTCGAGCTTCCACAGCCCGGCGTTGGGCGTGACGTTGAAGGGATTGGGCGCGCCGCCGGCGTTGGCCCCCCACTGCCCGGCGTTGTAATAGGAAACGTCGCACCAGCTGGCGGGCCCGCCGCTGGGCACGCTGAGCGTGTACCCGTCGGCGGGGCGGAAGCTGCCCAGGTAGGCCATCGCGGGCGAGGCGGCGGCGGCCAGGGCCAGCAGGCAGGTGCGGACGGGGAACGAGCGGGAGTTGGTGCGGTTCATGTCTTGTTCCTCTCTCAAAGGGTTCGGAAACTCGTGACGCCATGACTTGCCCGCGCCGCGCCGGACCTTGCAGCATCGCGCGTTCATTTCTTGCTCCACCGCACATTCCGCGCGCGGGAGCCACGAGGACCGGGCGCACCGCCCCATCGTGCCAGGACAAACACATGTCCAGGGGTGGTTCAGCGCCGGTGCCCAACAGCGATCGCACGCCCCAGCTGCTCCGGGGCGAGCGATCCCGGCGCCGGCGAGGCGAAGGGGGAACCGCCGAGAAGGAGCGTCCTTCCGGGCAAGGCCGAGTTCATGGCGCCGAGCATGGGCCAACGGCACTTGCCCGAGCGCCCCGGGTTTCGGGGGCGGGTTCGTGAGGTGCCGTTCGATCGTCGCGCTGCCCGGGCGCGAGTCCGGCGGGCGGGGCTACTTCTTGGCTCCCGAGTCCCCCGGCTTGGCGTCGTTGGCCTTCTTGCGCAGGGTCCCGAAGTAGTGCTTCACCGCACCCTGGAGTTCTCGGGGGACTTGCCCGTTGTTGATGCTCTCGGCCGCGGCGCCGCTGGCCGCCGTGACCGCTTCCGCGAACTGGGCCTTGGCCTCGCCGCGCACCTGCTCGCCGTAGACCAGGCGGCTGGAGATCGTCTGCCCGCCGCGGTCCTGGGTGTTTTCTTTTTTCCTCTCGATCTGGTAATCGGCGGCGAATTCATCCGGGCTGGGCCCGCTGCCCTGCCCGGGCCCGCCGCTGCCGCTGCCCCTCGCGCTGCTATCGCCCTCGGACCATTCGCCCTGGCCCCCCTCGCCCTCGAGCGGGTTCTTGCCCTGGCACTTGCCGCCCATGCCCTGCCCGAGCTTGGCGAGTTGGCCCTTGCACTCGCTCATGGCCGCTTCGAGGTCCTTCATCTCCTGGTCCATCTGCTCCATCTGCGAGAGTTGCTCGGCCAATTCCTGCATCGCCTGCTGGCCCTCGGGGCTCATCCCCTCCTGTGACATCGCCTGGCCCATCTTCGACATCGCGTCGCCCAGGTTCGACGCGTTCTGGCACGCCTTGCACGCCGATTCGGCCAGCTTGCGCAGCTGCTCCTTCTGCTCGGGCGTCATGTTCTTGAGCTCTTCGAGGGCCTTCTTGAGGGCCTCGGGGTCGGCCGCCTTCCTGGCCAGTTGCTCGGCGGTCTTCTTGTCCAATCCCTGCTGCTCGAGCTGCTTGGCGACCTGCTCCTGGCTCTCCCCGACCTTCTGGAGCTGCTGGGCCAGGTTGTTCATCTGATCCTTGAGCTGCTGCTTCTGCTCGTTGGACATGGTCGCGTCGTTGGTCAACTGCTGCTGGAGCTTGTCGAGGGCCTGCTTGGCCTTGCCGAAGTCGCCCTTGGATAGCTCTCGCGAGAGTTCGGAGAGCGCGCCCTGCCCGGGCTGGCGGAGCTTCTGCATCTCGTCCTTCAGCGCCTGGAGCTGGGCCGCCTTGTCGCCCTCCCTGGCCTCCTGCAGCTTCTCGGAGAGGCTGGTCAGGTCGCGGACGGCGGCGCGCCGGATGGCCTCGGGGTCGAGCTCCTTGGCCTGCTCGCCCTCCGGGCCGTCCTTGCCCGGCTCGTCCTTGAAGTCCACCTTGGCGCGCTCGAGCAGGTCCTCGAGCTTCTTCTCGTCGGCCTGGCGCTCCTGCTTGACCTCCAGCACTTCCTGCTGCTTCCTGGCCTCCTGCTCCTTCCTGGCGAACAGGCCCAGCACGTCGAATCGCGGCACGGCAACCCAGACGATCAGCAGCGCCGCCGCCGCCCCGAACGGCACGGGCCACAGGCGCGGCGCCCGATACGGGATCGCCCCGCGCACGTCGACCCGGCGCGCCTTCTCCGCCGCCGTCTCCAGCATCGCGCGGGCCCACGGGTCGTCGACCTTCTCCATGTACAACGCGGTGGAGAGGGATTCCTTCAGCCCCGCGCGCTCGTCGAGTTCCGCCGCCACGGCCAGGGCCCGGCGCTTGCGGATCAACGTCCACGCCAGCGTCATGGCCACGGTCGCTCCGCCCGCGCCGTACGCGATGGGCGTCCAGAGCGGGGCGAAGGCGTGGTCCAGCCCGAAGAGGCGCTCGACCAGGCGCGCGAGGATCAGCGCCAGCAAAGCGCACGTGCTGACCACGGTGAGTGTGCCCAGGACGTCCTGAAGCCACAGCCGCGCCCCTGCCCGCCGGATTGCCTGGTAGACCTGATCCACACGCACCTCCCGCCGCGCCCGCTCCATCTCGGCAGCGCAGTATCGCCCATCCGACGCGATGGCCACAACTGTGTACGGCCCAGATGCCGCGAAGTTCCGCAACGCGGGCGCAACATTAGGGAGGCGTTTGGTTCGACGCGGGCCTGGACCGCGTTTGCTTGTTCGCTCGTGATCCCCGACGATCCGCGGCATGGTCGCGGTCTCCCCAACAGGTTCAACTTGGGCACGAGGGGGCGCGTTCCTTTCCCGCGGGCTGCTGGACATCCCCTCGGCCCGGCAGGACCTGCTTGCCATGCACGAGCGCGACGCTCGCGGCGATCCGTGGCACGTGCTGCTGGGCGCCCTCTGGGCCGCCCTCATCGTCGCCCCGATCAGCGTGGCCGAGTTCTCCATGATCCCGCTGGCGGTCGTCTGGTTTGCGCGCTGCTTCTATGCGCCCCGCGCGATGCTCCTGGGCTTCCGGCTCCCCTCGTTCCTGCTCTTGCTCCTCTGGGGGATCTACCACGCGATCTCGCTGCTGTGGACTCGCGACCTGCGGATCGGGCTCGAGCAGGTCGGAGTGCTCAGGTTCGGGCTGGGGATCGTGCTGATCTTCCCCGCCCTCGAACGCCGCGGCGTCTTCATTGCCGCCCTCGCCCTGGGGTTCCTCGCGGGCAACGCCTCCCAGGTCACCCAGTGGATCGGCGAGCGGTGGCAGATCCCCTGGCTCGTCCTCCGCCAGTTCGAGCAACGCAACGGCGGCTGGTGGGGCCCGGCCTATGGCGGCGAACTCCTCGTGGCGGCCCTGGGCCTGCACCTGCCCGTGGCCGCGATGGGACGCGGGTGGACGCGCGTGCTGGGCATTGTCGGCGCGCTGGTCACGCTGGCGGGAATGCTGGCCACGGGCACGCGCGCCGCCTGGTTCGCTGCCCTTATGCTCGGGCTGTGCGTTCTCGCGGTCGCGGCCTGGCGGGCGGGGGCACGGCGCGGGCGCATCGTGGTGGTTGGCGTGGGCGTGTTCGCCCTGGTGCTGGGCGGGGCGTGGGCGGTGGCGGGGGAGAGCATCGGGGCCCGGCTGTCCCAGGCCAGGCGCGAGCTGCACGCCGCTTTCGTCGAGCACCGCTACGAGGGCGACGACGCGACACGCCTGGCCATGGCCCGCTGGGCCCTGGATGCCATCGCCGAGCGTCCCGTGCTGGGCATGGGCGCGGGGGGCTACAGCGGGTACGTGCGCGACACCAAGCAGGGTGAGGGCCGCCCATACGACGAGTTCGTCCGGGCCGGGCACGGGCATGGGCACAACGCGGTGCTGCACGCCTGGGCGTGCGGGGGGCTGATCGGGCTGGGGCTGACGGGCCTGGTCCTGCTGGGCGTGGGGCGGTCGTGCGTGGCGAATCTCTCGCGCGACGAGCTGGGGACGTACGGCGCGGGCCCGGCCTTCGCGCTGCTGGGGATGGTGTTCCTCGTGCCCTTCGATGCGATCCAGGCGAACGCGACCACGGGCAAGGTCCTGCTCGCGCTCGTCGCGTTGTGCCCGGCATGGATGCCGACCAGGGTGAAGTAGCCGCCCATGCTCAGGGGTGCAAGGGCGAGAGCGCGCCGGCGACCAGGGGCCTGGCGTCATCGCCACGCGCTGCCCGGACCACCGCTCTGGCTCGGCTTCCCGGCGCCCGCGGGTCCATGCGGCGGTTGCGTCTACCCCATCACCTCGGCCGCCGTTCGATACAACAGATACGCGTTCAGCGCGATGATGATCCCGGCCGTGGCCCAGGCCAGGGCGCGGATGACCAACCCGGGGCGGAACGCACCCATCTTGCGGCGATCGGAAACGAACACGATGAGGGGCACGACGGCGAAGGGGAGCTGCATGCTCAGGATCACCTGGCTGAGGATGAGCAGGGAGTTGGTCCCCTTGGAGCCATAGAGCGTCGACACAATGACCGCGGGGACGATCGCGATCAGCCTCGTGATCAGGCGCCTTACCCAGGGCCGGAGGCGCAGGTTCAAGAACCCCTCCATCACGATCTGGCCCGCGAGCGTGCCGGTGATGGTGGAGTTCTGTCCCGAGGCCAGCAGCGCCACGGCGAAGAGGACGCTGGCCGCGCCCGCTCCCAGGGCCGGGGTCAGCAGGCGGTACGCGTCCTGGATCTCCGCCACGTCGTGGTTGCCCTTGGCGTGGAAGGCGGCCGCCGCAAGGACCAGGATGGACCCGTTGATGAACAGCGCGCCCATCAGCGCGACGGTCGAGTCGATCGTCCCGAAGCGCACCGCCTCGCGCTTGCCCGCGTCGTCCGTCCCGTGGGCCCGGGTTTGCACCACCGACGAGTGCAGGTAGAGGTTGTGGGGCATGACCGTGGCGCCCAGGATGCCGATGGCCACGTACAGCATCCCCGGGTCGGTCACGATCCGCGCCGTGGGGACCAGCCCTCGGGCCACCTCTCCCAGGGCCGGGCGGGCCATCCAGAGCTCGACGGCGAAGCAGCCGGCGATCGTGAGGATCAGCGTGACGATGATGGCCTCGAGCAACCGGAACCCGAACCGCTGCAGGGCCAGCAGCAGCAGCACGTCCGCCGCCGTGATGCACACGCCCGCGGGCAGCGGGATCCCGAACAGCAGGTTCAGGGCGATGGCCGACCCGATCACTTCGGCCAGGTCGCAGGCCGCGATGGCCACCTCGCACAGCAGCCACAGGGCGATGGCCACGGGGCGCGAGTAGTGGTCGCGGCAGGCCTGCGCGAGGTCGCGTCCGGTCACGATGCCGAGCCTGGCGGCGAGCGCCTGCAGCAGGATCGCCATCAGGTTGGAGATCATGATCACGCTGAGCAGCGTGTAGCCGAAGCGCGCGCCGCCGGCGATGTCGGTGGCCCAGTTGCCCGGGTCCATGTACCCCACCGCCACCATGTACCCCGGGCCCGAGTACGCGAGCAGCTTGCGCACGAACCCCGCGCCGGGCACGACCTTCACCGAGCGGTGGGCCTCGGCCAGGCTGGCGTGCGCGGGCACGCGCCGCCAGGCCCCCGCGAGTTTTGTCGAATCGTCGAGCACGCGTTGGCCTCGCGCCCAGGGCATTCCGGGCCCGGGCGTCCTTGAACGATCCTAGAACCTGATCTTTGATCGGTCAAACTCATGGATCGGGATGAACCGAAAACTCCGCTCGCCCGCGGCGGCCAATAATCCCCGCTCCCTCCATGCCCAGGCCCGACCCACCCATTCCCACGCCCACCGTCGAGAACTACCTCAAGGCCATCTACGCGCTCTCGCGGGCCTCGGGGATGGCCCCCATGGGCGCCCTGGCCTCCGCGCTGGGCGTGACCCCGGGCACGGTCACCACGATGGTCCGGCGCCTCACGCGCGATGGGCTGGCCCGCTACGAGAAGTACGCCGGCGCCGGGCTGACCCCCGCGGGCAAGAAGGCCGCCCTTTCCGTCGTCCGGCGCCACCGGCTCATCGAGACGTTCCTGGTCGAGACCCTGGGGCTGGACTGGGCCGAGGTGCACGCCGAGGCCGAGCGCCTCGAGCACGCCCTCTCGCCCGTGGTCATCGAGGCGCTGGATCGTTTCCTCGGGCGACCGCGCGTGGACCCGCACGGCGAACCGATCCCCGACTCGGGCGGACGCGTCCGCGAGCGCGACCTGGTCCCGCTGGGCGTGGCCCGGGCGCCGGCCCGGTTCCGCATCGCGCAGATCTCCGACGACTCGCCCGCCTTCCTCCGCTTCGCGGGACAGCACGGGCTTCGCCCCGGCGCGCGGGGCAGCGTTCGCCGCGTCGACCGCGCGTCCGACACCCTCGAACTCCAGGCCGACGGCTTCCCGCCCGTCTCCGTCTCCGTCGCCGCGGCGGCCAGGATCCTCGCGATCATCGCCTGAGGGCCCATCCGTTCACGGACCGGCGGGGGGAGCTCGCTCCATCGGGGGCTCCCCCGAGGGGGCCGCGTGCTCGTGGGCGGCCAACAGCTCGACGCCCTGCTCGGCCAGCTGGATCATCCCCGCCTCTTCGAGCGCCTCGAACCGGTCGTTCCACGTGATCACCAGCGCGAACCAGCGATGGTCGTCGCGCTCGAGCAGCCACGTGAGGTTCAGCACGCCCGGCTCGCTCCCGCCCTTGAAGGCCACCTGCGCCCAGACCCGGCGATCGAACTTCAGCCCCGGGTTCTTGGTGAGCGCGGCCCACGCCGGCGCGTTGCCCGGGCGCGTGCTTCGCAGGCGAAGGTCCGCCATCACCGATGCCAACTCGCGGGCCGAGGCGAACCACTCGACGCCATCGACGGCGCGGGGCGTCTCCCAGGCCTTGGCATCGCCCAGCGTGGGCCTGGCGTCGCCCAGCTCGCCCAGCATGGCGCGGCGTTCGTCCACGCCCGCGTCCGCGTAGGTGCCCAGGCGGGTCCGGTCGCCCAGCTTGAGGCGGAAGAACTCCATCGTCCGAAGGAACGGCAGCGTGCGCTCGGGGCGGGCGGAGAACCGGGTGAAGTACGCCTCCACGTCCTCGCGCCCGACCCGGGCCGCCAGATGGTCCGCCGCCGTGTTGTCCGAGATCCCGATCATCCGCTCGGCGTAGAAGGTGAGGGAGAACTCGCCCCCGGCCTTGAACGCCTGCATCACCCCGCTGGGCAGGCTCTTCAACTCGTCGCGAATGGGCAACTTCTCGTCCCACGAGGCCTTGGCGTGCTCGACCTGCTCGGCCAGGGCGCCCAGGACGAAGAGCTTGAACGCCGACCCGATGGCCAGGGCGCGATCGGCCCGGATCTCGTGCAGGGTGATGAGCCGCGGTGCCGCGGGCGCGTCGGGATCCGCCGGTGGGTCGAAGATCACCTCGAACGCGCCCATCGAGACGTCGGGCGCGGACTCCAGGAGCTGGAGCGCGAAGCCCTTCCATCCCCCCTCCGGGCCCCCGCCCCGCACGAAGGCCGGGCGGAACAGCAGCCCGCTGATCTGCCCCGTCGTGTCGTCCACGGCCACGAACGCCGACATCCTGCGCCTCGCGCCCACCACGAACGCGGACAGGGTGTGGTCGCTGGGCGTCCCGTCGATCTCGATGGGGCGCACGGGTTCGTTCTTGAAGACGCGCTCGCGCAGGTCGGCCAGGGCGGCCCGGAGCTTGTCCGCGGGAACCTGCTCCAGGAATCGCTTGGAGAAACGAGCCGAGAGGTCGCCCATGTCCTCGCCGTTGAGCACCCGGAGGGCCCAGTCGAGCTGGCGTCCGGCCGGGGTATCGGGCAGCGCGATCGCCGGCGCGTCCATCACGTCGATCGCCGGCGCGCCCGGGTCGGGCGTGGGGCGGGCGGGCTCCTGGGCGACCGCCCGCGCGGCGAGGGAGAGCAGCACGATCAGGGCGAGGATTCGCATGGGGGATTGTTGGGAGGTCCCGCCCCGTCCATGGGCCGTAAACTAGACCCGTGTCACGGAGGGTGGTCATCACGGGAATCGGGGTGGTTTCGGCGTGCGGGCTCTCACCCGCGGCGCTGTGGGACGCCCTGAACTCCGGGCGGAGCGGGCTGGCCCGCATCGCCGCCTTCGACCCTTCCGGCTTCCCTTGCCAGCTCGGGGGCGAGGTCCGGGCGGCCCCGGGCGGATCGCCCAGGGACTTCTCGGCCAGGGACTACGTCCCCAAGAGCTACCGCAAGTCGATCAAGGTGATGGCACGGGATATCGAGCTCGCCGTTGCCGCCGCCAAGTTGGCCGTCGACGACGCCCGCCTGACCACCCGCGGCACGCTGCCCGAAGGCCAGGGCGCGCCGGACTACCCCGGCCCGCGCATGGGCTGCCACATCGGCGCGGGGCTGATCGCCGCCGAGACCGACGAGCTCACCGGCGCGCTGGCGACGTCCACGGTCGACGGGCGGTTCTCGCTGACGACGTGGGGCTCGGGCGACGGCGGCGGCGGAGGGATGGAGAATCTCCAGCCCCTCTGGATGCTCAAGTACCTCCCCAACATGCTCGCCTGCCACGTCACCATCATCCACGGCACGGAGGGGCCCAGCAACACCCTGCTCAACGCCGAAGCCAGCGGGCTGCTCTCCATCGGCGAGTCCATGCGGGTGATCCAGCGCGACGCCGCGGACGTCGGGTTTGCCGGCAGCGCCGAGAGCAAGGTCAGCCTGATGGGGTTGCTGAGGATGGACCTGGCCGGTCGCCTGGCGCACACCGGCGCGGAGCCGGATCCGTTCGAGGTGGTCCGGCCCTTCGTGCCCGACAGCAAGGGCGGCGTGCTGGGCGAGGCCGGCGGCATCCTGGTTCTGGAAGAAGCGCAGACCGCGGCGACCCGCGGCGCGACGGTGTACGCCCGTGCCGCGGGCTTTGGCGCCGCCCACGGAACACCGGCGATCCCGCCCTTGCAGGGGAAGTGCGTCTCGCCCGACGGCCTGGAGCTGGCGATTCGAGCCGCGCTCAAGGACGCGGGGGCCGCGCCCGAGGAAATCGACGCGATCGTCCCGCAGGGCGCGGGCACACCGCGGCTGGATCAGGCGGAGGCTTCCTCCATTCGCACTGTGTTTGGGTCTGGCGCGGATCACGTGCCGCTGGTCCTTCTCGCTCCCTTTGTCGGGGATTGTGCCGCGGGCGCAGGCGGGTTGCAGGCGGGCGTGGGCGCGATGTGCGTCAAGCGCCAGGAACTCCCCGCGGGAGCGACGCGGCGACTGGACGGATCACCCTTGCCCGGGGGCCCGTGCCGGATGCGGCGTATTCTCGTGTGCAGCACGGGCATGGGCGGGCAGAGCGCCGCGCTCGTCCTGGAAGCGGTGTGACCGTCCGCGCGGACGGGCCGCGGGCCTTTCGTGAGTTCTCGTTTTCTACCTGGAGCACCATCATGGGATCAGACTATCGAGGCGACTACTCGGGCGAGTCTCGCGGCGGCTACGGCGGCCGCGGCCCCGGCGGCGGACGCGGGCCGGGCGGGGGCGGACATCGGGGCGGGGGCGAACGCCGCGGGATTCCCCTCTCCGAGCTCGATCCCACCCTCACCGACTTCTCGAAGCGCGTCATCGGCGGGGCCATCGAGGTCCACAAGGCCCTCGGGCCCGGGTACGACAAGGCCACCTACCTCGCCGCCCTCCGCAAGGAGATGGACGCCCTCGCCCTGAACTACAAGCCCGGGCACGCCCTCGAAGTCCGGTACAAGGACGCCAAGGTGGGCGAGGCCGTCGCCGACCTCTTTGTCGAGGGTCGCTTCCTCGTCGAGGTCATGGCCCGCCCCGGTGACGTGAGCACCTTCGACCGCCTGGGCCTTCGCGCCAAGCTCAAGGCCGCCAACCTCGACCTCGGTCTCATCATCAACTTCGGCGAGCGGCGGCTGAAGGACGGTCTGGTCCGGGTCCTGAACATCGACAAGCTCAACGCCGAGCGCGGCATCCTGGGCGGCGAGGACGACGACCACGGCGAGGGTCCCGGGGGCGGGGGCGGCGGAGCGCACGACTTCGATCAGCACTAAAGGAATGAGCAAGTTGCAGGTCGCCAATCACCCGCGGACGGATCCACGCCTCGGACCCGTTGCTGCTTCTCTTCACCGGCTCGTTTGCCCGTCGGCGTACACGCCGACTTGACACATGTCCCGCCGCGTCGTCATCACGGGTATGGGCTGGGTAACCCCCCTGGGGCATGACGTCGACAGCGTCTGGGCGCGCCTGATCAAGGGCGAGAGCGGCGTGGGGCCCGTCTCGCGCTTCGACGCCCGCACCTTCAAGACCAACTTCGCCGCCGAGGTCAAGGGCTTCAACCTCGCCGGCTTCCTCCGCGACACCTCGTCCCACGCCAGCACGGGTCCGTCGACGCAGTTCGCCCTGGCCGCGGCCGCTCGGGCCTGGACGCACGCCGGGCTGGACGCGGCGCGCGAGGGCGGGCGGTTCGACGGGCGGCGGATGGGCGTGTACCTGGGTGCGGGCGAGGGTTCCCTCGACTTCGAGAATTTCGTGGCCGCCAACCTCACGGGCTGGCGCCCCGAGTCCCGCAGCGTGGACGCCGTCGCCTGGGCCAAGGCCGCGTACCAACGCATGAGCGCCGTGACGGAGATCGAGCAGGAACCGAACATGACCCTCGCCCACGTCGCCGGCGAGTTCGGCTGCCGCGGGCCGGCGATGAACTGCATGACCGCCTGCGCCGCCAGCACCCAGGCCATCGGCGAGGCCAGCGAGATCATCCGGCATGGTGACGCGGACCTGATGTTCGCCGGCGGCGCGCACAGCATGATCCACGCCCTGGGCATGACCGGCTTCATCCGCCTCACCGCGATGAGCACGCGCCGGAGCGAGCCGACGCGCGCCAGCCGCCCTTTCGACCAGTCCCGCGACGGCTTCGTCATGGGCGAGGGTGCGGCCATCGTCGTGCTCGAGGAGCTCGAGCACGCCCTGGCACGCGGCGCCGCGCCCCTGGCCGAGCTGGCGGGCTACGGCTCGTCCGCCGACGCCTTCCGCATCACCGACATCGCCCCCGAGCATCGCGGCGCCCAGGCGGCCATGCGCCACGCCATGAAGCAGGCGGGCATCGATCCCGCCACGCCCGGCCCAGGCGGACGCCCGCCCATCCAGTGGTTCTGCGCCCACGGGACGGGAACGCAGGAGAACGACAAGCTCGAGACCGCGGCGCTCAAGGCCGTCTTCGGCCCGCTGGCCCCGCGCGTCCTGGTGTCGAGCATCAAGAGCATGATGGGACACCTGATCCAGGCCGCGGGGGCGGCGGGAACGATCGCGTGCGTCCAGGCCATCCGCACCGGGCTGATCCCCCCGACCATCAACTACGCCAACCCCGACCCCAACTGCGACCTCGACTACGTGCCCAACACCGCCCGCGACCTGCGCGAGCGGACTGCCGGGGACGGGGGCGTCGACGCCTGCCTCAACAACTCCGCGGGCTTCGGCGGGCAGAACGACACCGTGTGCGTGCGGAAGTACAGGGCGTAGGCGGCCTTGGCGAACCTCGATACGCGGGAACCCTGGGCGTGCGCCCGGGTTCACGCCCCATCCCGCGCCCCTTCGGGCGCCACCACGCGCACGTTGCGCCGCCCGTCGAGCACGCCGTTGGGCGAGCGCGCCCCGCCCAGCCACGCGCGAAAGAGCCCGTACGCGAAGATGCCGCCCGTGAGGATGAGCCCGAAGATCGCCAGCGGCACGACGACCACGACGATCAGCACGCCGCCCAGCAGCAGGGCCAGGCCCCACGCCACGCGGGCCAGCAGCGACGGGCGCGAGGCGGTCACGCCGATGGTGTGGGCGAAGCCGCCCCCGAACTGTTCCACGCGCTCGCGGATGGACGTGATAGAGACCACGGGGAATCGTATCGGCGTCATCCCACGCGGGCCGCGCCCAGGAAGGCGGCGTAGCGGGCGAGGGCCTCGTCGAGGGCGCGCCGGCGGGCCCGCGTGGGCTTGATCCCCGGCTCCCACCACACCCCGCGGACGGCCAGGTGCGATTCATCGCGGTCGAGCTTGGGGTCCAGCCGCCCCAGCAGGCGGGCTCCCTCCAGGATCGGCAGCACGTAGTACCCGAACTTCCGCTTCTTCTCGGGCACGAAGGCCTCAAAGGCGTAGTCGAATCCGAAGAGCCTGCGGCAGCGGGCGCGATCTCGCACCAGCGGATCGAACGGGCTGAGCAGGCGCATCACTCCGTCGCTCGACTCGTCCGCCTCGCGCGCCCGCTCCCGCCAGCCTCGCACGCCAAAGCCCGCTCGAGGCTCGCTCCCGTCACACGCCTCGATGAGAACCCGCTCGATCTCGCCCTCGTCCGCGGCCCGCTCACACCACGCCCCCGCCCGCTTCGGGTCGATCGCGTTCCAGAACTGCGACACCTCCCTCGCCGTCGCCGCGCCCAGCCGCTCCATCGCCGTGCGGCAGGCCCACGCCTCGTGCTCCTCGGCGCTGGGCGTGGGCAGGCCCCGCACGCCGGGGAGCACGCGGTCGGTCAGGTCGTAGACCTTCTGGAAGTTCACGCGGGCGGCGATGGCGAGCTCGCCGGTGCGCCAGAGGTGCTCGAGGGCGGCCCGGGCGGGCTTCCAGTCCCACCACGCGCCCGCCTTGTGCCCGTCGTTCTCGAAGTCCTTCGACATCAGCGGCCCCTCGCGCTCGATGCGCCGCCGCACTTCCGCCAGGACCCTCGCCCCATCCTTGCCCAGCTTCTGGCGGATCCACGTCCCCCACGCCGGCCGCTCGAACCGATGCCGCCAGTGCCCGAACCACTGGGTCGGAATCACCGAAGCATCGTGCGTCCATTGCTCGAACACCCGCCCGCCCCGCTGCAGCACGTCGAGCATGCCCGGGCGATAGTGGGGGAGCCGCGTCCACAGGATGTGGTGGTGGGCCCGCTCGACGACGTTGATGGAGTCGAGTTGGACGAAGCCGAGGGAGGAAACGACGGAGAGGGCCGCGTGTTCGAGGTCGGCAGGCGCCCCGGGCGGGTCGCGGCGCTCGCCGATCAGGCCCAGCCCGCGCAGGAGCAGATCACGAGCCGCCGCGGCCGGCAGGCGTGGGACACCGCGGACCCGGACTTTGACCCTGCCTTTGTGCATGCGTGACACGGCGCATTCCCGTTCGACCTACCGCCCGGTTTGCGGACGCAATAGGGCGGTAGCGTGCGCCACTAAGGGCGTGACAAAGCGAGTGAATGCCAACTCAGGGTGTGGCTCGGAATACTCGCCCCGGCGTCCTCCACCGGATTGGGACAAGAGCAGGCAGGCTCCGTCGTAGAGTCGATCACGGAGGAGTTTCTGAATGAGCAACTCGTACCGTTTCACGTACGAAGCACCCTCGAACTCTCGAAAGACCGGGAAATGGGGCCGCTGAACCTTCACGGGCGTCCGAGATGCCGGGCAGTCCTCCAGGAGCATCAGATACCCCAACCATGGCCGACTGGACGGCGTGAACGCGCCCTCACGATACGCCGCCCAAATGTCTGTTGCACTGCCGATGGCCTCTTCGGAACGGTTGTTGAAATTGTTGCCGAAGGACGGCCCCACCTGGGACTTGAACTCGATGGATGCGAGCAACCGGTCTTCGTGAAGGACCAGCAAGTCCCACTTCTTTTCCGCGCGGAACCACCCCGGCAACTCGAGTTTCGCGGTCGAGTACATCGCGGTCGCCGGAACACCAGCCTCGGCCAGCAGGTGCTGAACAAGCTCGACGAACCCGTTCATCTGGCGCCCGCCCGTCACGGCCGAGCGTGCGCCGCGGTCCTTGTTTGTCCTCTGTCCCTGCGTTGACGCCTGGCGGCCGCGAGTCGCCCAGAACCGGCGTACCGCCTCTCGCACCTGGTCTTCGTGCGCGTTCACCGCTTGGGTTCCCGAACCGTCAGGCGCGTGTTGAAGTACAGATCCGCCCCGAGCCCCTCCAGGCGCAAACGCGCCATCTGGAAGTACTTGGGATCCACTTCAATCCCGATGCTGTTTCGCCCCCAACGTGCGGCCGCGATGTTCGTGGATGCCGTTCCCATGAATGGGTCTACCACGGTGTCCCCGACAAACGAGAACATCCGGATCAACCGTTCGGCCAATTCCACGGGATACGGCGCGGGGTGCTTCACGGTGGAAGCGCCGGTCAGGTCCGACCAGATCTGCCGGAACCACAACTGGTAGCAATCCGCGGGAATCACGCTCAGGAGGCGTTCCTCCCTGGAAGGACTGCGGTACCCTCCGGGCTTGCGTTGCATCAGGACGAACTCGATGTCGTTCTTGATGACGGCGTTGGGCTCGTAGGGCTTCCCCAGGAAGCCCCCGCCGCCGCCCTCCGCCTCGTAGTTGGCATTCGCGATCTTGTGCCAGATGATCGGGGCCAGGTTGTCAAAGCCGATTGCCTTGCAGCGCTCCTGAATGGACGCGTGCAACGGGACAACCGTGTGACGACCGTTGTTCTTCCGGCGCGAGAGGCAGACGTCGCCAACGTTGATCACGAGCCGACCGCCTGGAACGAGGGCGTCGTAGCAGTTCCGCCATACCGTGTCCAGACCCTCAAGGAACTCCTCGTAGTCGTCGAAGTGCCCGAGCTGTGCCTTGTGATCGTTGTAACGCTTCAGATTCCAGTAGGGCGGAGAGGTGACGACCAGTTGCACGGAGTGTGGCGACAGGGCGCTGGCGCTGCGACAATCGCCCAAGACGATCTCGTGCGATGTGGGGCGATTCTGGGCGACGCCCTCGATTCGGCGCATCGCCCGCAGGTCCTTGGAGAGCGTTGGAATGATGTCGTCGAGATTGCCCGTGCCGGCGTATTCGGCCAGCAGGGAATCTGGCGTATCGAGACTGGTGCTCACGCGCGAAACGGCACTCATGGGAGCAGTCTAGCGAAGCCGGCTGCGACGCACCACCCCATACGCTTCAGGACGAGCTGGATTGCTACTCCTCCGGCCTCATCAACGGGAACAGCACCACGTCGCGGATCGTCCGCTGGTTCGTCAACAGCATCGCCAGGCGGTCGATCCCCAGCCCCATCCCGCCCGCCGGGGGCATGCCCACCTTCAGCGCCCGCAGGAAGTCGTGGTCCATGGTGCGGAAGGTGTTCTCCTCCGCGCTCTTGTCCGCGTCCAGCCCCCTGAGCTGCTCGCGGAACTTCGCCTCCTGCACGTCCGGATCGTTCAGCTCGGTGTAGTGCGGCGCGATCTCCATGCCCGCGATGAACAGGTCCGCGCGGTCGGCCAGCACCGGATTGTCCCGCTTGGGACGCGTCAATGGGCTGATGGCCGCCGGGTAATCCGTGATGAATGTCGGGCGGGCGTGGTCGAGCCGGGCCTCGCCGCCGTGCTCCTTGTCCTCGAACAGCTCGTTGACGACGAGGATGTCGTCCATGGCGTCGATGGCCTTCGCGAGGTTGGGGCGTCGCCTGGCGAGCTCGCCCTTCGCCCGCGCGCCGTCGCTCAAGGGGAAGCCGTACGCCTTCTCGAACAGCGCCGCGTACGACACCCGCAGGAACGCGGGGGCGTAGTCGATGGTCAGGTCGCCGAATGGGAGCCTCAGCCCGCCCTGCTCGCGCAGCTTCTTCGCCTCGTCCTCCGGCGTCGTCCCGCGCTGGGCCGCCAGCAACGCGTGGTAGTCCGGATCCTCCGAAACCCCCCTGGCCGCGTCGCGGACCAGGCTCTCCGTCAGCTCCATCACCGTGCCCACGTCCCCGAAGGCCTCGTACGCCTCCAGCATCGTGAACTCCGGGTTGTGCTGCTTGTCCAGCCCCTCGTTGCGGAAGTTGCGGTTGACCTCGAACACCCGGGGCATCCCGCCCACCAGCAGCCGCTTGAGGTACAGCTCGGGCGCGATCCGCATGAACAACTTGATGTCCAGCGCGTTCATGTGCGTCACGAACGGACGCGCCGCCGCCCCACCCGCCAGCGCCTGCAGCATCGGCGTCTCGACCTCGCCAAAGCCGCGCACGTGCAGCAGGGCACGCATCCCCGCGACCATCCGCCCGCGCAGGCGGAAGACCCGCAGCGTCTCGGGATTCACCCACAGGTCCACGTACCGCTGGCGGTAGCGCAGCTCGACGTCCGACAGCCCCGCGTGCTTCTCCGGCGGCGGGACCAGGCACTTGCTCCCCGGCTCGAGCGCGTCGAGCCACAGCGTCGTCTCGCCGGTGCGGGTCTTCATCAGGCGACCGCTCGCCACCACGATGTCGCCCAGGTCCGTGAGCTTGGCCACCTCGAAGCTCCGAGGGTCCACGTCCCGCTGGCTCACCGCCAGTTGCAGGTCGCCCGTCTCGTCGCGGATGTTCATCCAGATCAGCTTGCCGTTGTCCCGGTGCAGCACCACCCGCCCCGCCACCCGCGCCCGAGGACGCGAGTCCACGAACCCCGCCGGCGGCGTCTTGCCCGCGGCGGCCAGGGCGGCGTCGGCCTCCGGGCTGTGCCGCTTCTTCGCCGCCTCGCAGCTCTCCAGGCCCGCAGTGCCCACGCCGTAGGGATGGAGCCCGAGCGCGACGACGGCGTCACGCTTGGCGCGGCGCTGGGCCTCGAGGCGCTGGGCCTCGGCTTCGGCATCCGCGGCGACGGAGGAGCGCAGGTCCGCCAGGAGGTCGTCCTTGTCGTCGAGGGCGCTGGGCCGGCGGGCGGGGGCGGGCGCGGCCTTGGCGCGAACGGGCGCCT
>JBGAOG010000169.1:0-4177 GCA_044221985.1 Phycisphaerales bacterium | reverse complement strand
GTACATCGGAAAGCCAAACGGGTACGTGTCGCCCAAACCCTTGCTTTCGATCTCCGTCTTCAGCGTCGGGTTGCGCATCACCTTGTTGAAGGGGATGAGCATCGCGAAGAGAAACGTGAGCTCGGCGATCGCGGGGATCTCGCTTTGCAGCACGAACGTCGAACGCTCGGGGTCCAGGCCCACGGCCAACCAGTCCTTCACGATGCCCAAGGTGTTGGCCCGAATGTCCGCCGGCTTGTCGGCCAGCGTGGTGAACGCGTGCACGTTGGCGATCAGGAAGTAGCAGTCGTACTGGTCCTGCAGCGCCAGCCGATTCTCGAGCGAGCCGACGTAGTGCCCCAGGTGCAGGCCGCTGGACGTGGGCGTATCGCCCGTCAGGATGCGCGGTTTGTTTCCGGGGGTGGGCATGGAGCGGAGTGTAGGAATCCGGGTCCGCTCCGCGGGTCGACCGACGCCGCCCCGTGTCTTCGGCTAATCTGTCCCCGGCCCGCGGTCGATCCGCCGGGCTCGCGGAGGCTCCCATGCGCCCATCGGTCCGCATCCAACTCGTCGCCCCCTTGGCCGCGCTCGCCTGTCTGACCGCCTGCGCCGACAGGCCCGCGGCGCCCGGGCCGGCGTCGAGAGAAGTCGTGCCCGTCGCCGCCCCTACGCCCTCGCGCGCCGCCCCGGAAGTGCGCGACCTCGCCTTCCTCGAGCAGTACGCCTCCACCTTCCGCTTCCGCGCGGGCACGCCGACCTCGATCACGCCCACGCCCGACGGCAAGGCCGTGCTCTTCCTGCGCTCGGGCCCGCGCTCGCGCGTCCAGGACCTCTACGAGTTCGACGTCGCCACCGGGCAGGAACGCGTCGTCCTCACCGCCGAGCTCATCCTCGGCGGCGGCGAGGAACGCCTGACCGCGGAGGAACTCGCCCGGCGCGAGCGCATGCGCCAGATCTCGCGCGGCATCTCCAGCTTCCAACTCTCCGACGACGGGCAGAAGCTCCTCGTCCCCCTCTCGGGGCGCCTCTTCGTCGTCGACCGCCTCCGCCACACCACCACCGAGCGCACGCCCAAGGCCGGTTTTCCCATCGACCCCAGGTTCAACCCCGACGCGACCCGGATCGCCTGCGTCTGCGACGGCGACCTGGTCGTCATCGACGTGGGCACGGGTGAGGAACGCAAGCTCACGTCCCACGACAAGGACTCCATCACCAACGGGCTCGCCGAGTTCGCGGCCCAGGAGGAGATGGACCGCTTCGCCGGATTCTGGTGGTCGCCCGACGGCACCCACATCGCCTACGAACAGGCCGATACCAGCGCCCTCGAGACCTTCACCATCGCCGACCCCGTCAATCCCGACCGCCCCGCCCAGACCTGGCCCTACCCGCGACCGGGAAAGGCCAACGCCGGCGTGAAGCTCGGCGTCGTCCCCGTCTCCGGCGGCGACACCCGGTGGATCGAGTGGGACCACGCCAAGTACGAGTACCTCGCCAACGTCCGCTGGGACAAGGGCGGCCCCCTGACCCTCGTCCTCCTCGATCGCACGCAGAACGACCTGCGCGTGCTGGGCGTCGACACCGCCAGCGGGTTCTCCGTCCCCCTCCTCGACGAGCACGACGACGCCTGGATCAACCTCAGCCAGGCCGCCCCACGATGGCTCGACGACGCCAGCGGCTTCCTGTGGGTCAACGAGTCCTCCGGATTCCCCACGCTCCAGCTCCGCGACGCCACGGGCAGGCTGGTGCGCACGCTCGCCGGCAAGGAGAGTGGCCTGCTGGCGCTGACCCATTTCGACCCGGCGTCGGGCATCGCCCACCTCGCCGCCTCCGACGACCCCGCCCAGACCCACGTCGCCCGCCTCGACGTGCGCCAACCCGAGGGCGGGCCCGTCCGCATCACCCGCGGCAACGGCTCGAACTCCCTCGCCGCCGGCAAGGGGCTTGCCGCCTACGTCGTCGCCTCGTCCGACCTCGCGGGCGCACGCTCGTGGACCGTGCACCGCGCCGACGGCGCCCGTGCCGGAGCCCTCAGGAGCGACGCCGAGAAGCCCACCATCGCCCCGGCGGTCGATCTCGTCACCGTTGGCGAGAAGAACTACCGCGCGGCCGTCCTCCGCCCCAGGGACTTCGATCCCAAGAAGCGGTACCCCGTGATCCTGAGCGTCTACGCCGGCCCCCACACCACCGTCGTGGCCGCCTCCTCCTGGCCCCACCTGCTGAACCAGTGGTTCGCCGACCAGGGCTTCATCGTGGCGATGCTCGATGGGCGCGGCACGCCGCGGCGCGGACGCGAGTGGGAACGCGCCATCAAGGGCGACCTCATCTCCATCCCCCTCGCCGACCAGGTCGAGGGACTGAGGGCCCTGGGCGCCCGCTTCCCGGAGATGGACCTCACCCGCGTGGGGGTCTACGGCTGGTCCTTCGGCGGGTACTTCTCCGCCATGGCCGCCATGCAGCGCCCCGACGTCTTCAAGGCCGCCTGCGCCGGAGCCCCCGTCTGCGACTGGCGCGACTACGACACCTGCTACACCGAGCGGTACCTGGGCCTGCCCCAGCAGCACCCCGAGGCCTACGACAAGTCGAGCGTCCTCACCTACTGCAAGGACCTCAAGGTCCCGCTCCTCATCGTTCACGGGACGGCCGACGACAACGTCTACTTCATGCACAGCCTCAAGATGGCCGACGCGCTCTTCAAGAACGGGAAGGACTATGAGTTCCTCGTCCTCCCGGGCTTCACGCACATGGTGCCCGATCCCGTCGTGACGCGATCGCTCTACTCCCGCATCGCCGCGTTCTTCCTGGAAAACCTGGGCCGCCCGCGATAACCCGCGGCCCGACGGGCACGCGGAGCGCATGGGGCAACTCCGGGCGCCGGCGTGCTCCCCGGGGTGCTCGCGCGGGGGCGCGGATTACTTGCTGGGCTTGGCGTCGATGAACTGGGCGATAATGGCCAGGTCGGCGGCCTTGTCGTTGGTGAACGCCATCGACCACTTCTCGCCCACGGCGACTCGAACCACCTTCGCCGTCTTCTCGCGCTTCACCCAGTCGCGGTTGCCGCGGTTATAGATGATCACACGCTGGCGGCGCATGCGCTGGGCGCGACGGAGAGCCTTCTTGTTGGCCGGGTCGAGGCGCATAAGGCGGGCGATCGTCGCCGCCTGGTCGGGCGTGCGGGGCGCCTTGGTGACCGAGCACGCGAGCGTGGCGCCGGGCTTGAAGGACGAGACGTCGAGAGCCATCACCCAAACCTCCGACCGGGAAAGTGCTTGAACACGACGCGGCCGACCCAGACCCACCCGGACCCGCCGCAAGGAGGAGAGGATAGGCGGGAAAAATGGGCCCGGCCAAGGAGCGGCGCCTGCCGCTTCGCCGAGCAGTTATTCTCGGAACTTGGCTGGTCTTTTGGAAATCCTGTGGCATCTTCATGGGGACGGCCTTCCGCCAAGGAGCCCTAATGGTGCTGAATCGCTTCGGCCCCGTCGCGTCGATCGTTCTGGCCGCTGCGGCACTTGGCGCGGTTGCCCCAGTGCAAGCCCGGGGGCAACAGGATTACGGCATCGACTTCGTGACGGTCGGGGCCGTGAACAACCCGGCATTCACCTCGACGACGCCCCCCGGCAACCGCTGGCCGATCAATGGCAGCGGCAGCGTGTCATACGAGTACCGCATCGGGCGGACGGAGATCACCACCGCGCAGTGGATGGCCTTCGTCAACACGTTCAACGGAACCACGGCGGCGAATGCCCCGCCGTTCTTCCACTGGGCGGGGCCCTTCCATTGGGGCGCGGCTCCCGACCCGACGTACGGCGGTCCGGGCTTCCGGTACGCGCTCCCCGCGAGCAAACCCAACGCGGGGATGCTGCCCGTGTACGGCATCTCGTGGCGGGAGTGTGCCCTCTACTGCAACTGGCTCCAAGGGGGCCAATCGTCCGACCCCGCGTCCTTGTTGACCGGGGCGAACGACGTTTCAACCTGGGGTCCGGGCCCGCAGGGCTCGTTCACTGATGCGCTGACGCACCTGCCCGGGGCGCAGTTCTGGATCCCGACCCTTGATGAGCAAGTCAAGGCGTTCCACTACGACCCGAACCGGTATGGCCCGGGTCAGGGCGGGTATTGGCTCAACAAGAACATGCGCGACACGACGGGGATCGCGGGCCCGCCCGGCGTGGGCCAGACGAGCGCGGGGTACGTGGACCCC
>JBGAOG010000168.1:0-4399 GCA_044221985.1 Phycisphaerales bacterium | reverse complement strand
GGTGGGGGCGGGGGTGGGGACGGGAAACCCGCGGCGGTGCATCCCAATGAGGAGTTGGGAGTCGGTGATTCTTGTCGCCGGGGCGTCGTGGGCGGCGTCTGGCCCGGGGCCGGCGCGGACCGGGGTCCGGGACGAGCAGAGCACAGGGGATGAGCCATGGTGTGGAACCGAGCGGGTGTGGCGGGCGTTGCGGGCGCGATCGTGGCGGGGCTGGGCGGCTCGGCGTACGCGCAGTGGGGCATGGTGGGCGGGCAGATGGGAATCGACGAGTCGATCACCCGCAAGGGCTACGACGCCTACGTGCGAATCCTCGGGCTCGACGACGCGCAGAAGGACGCGGTGCGCGACCTGCTGGACGGCAACAAGTCCGCGTTCAAGACGATGCGCGAGGACATGCAGGCGAAGATGCGGCAGCTGGGTGAGAAGGCGCGGGAAACGCAGAACTGGAGCGTCTGGCAGGACGAGATGCCCAAGATCGCCAAGGACTACGCGGCGAAGAAGGACACCTACGAGAAGCAGTTCTTCGATGATCTCAAGGGGTTGCTGACCTCCGACCAGATTGGCAAGTTCGCGGGGGTCGAGCGCCACCGGCGGCGCGAGATGCAGATGCGGTTCGGGATGGCCATCGGGGCGGCGACGGACCTGATCGAGATCGCGCACACGACCAAGGCGGACGCGGAGAAGGGCTCGGAGATCAGGCAGGCGTTGGAGCAGTACGAGACGGACCTGGACCGCCTGCTCCAGCAGAACGAGCGTCAGAGCAAGGAGGCCCAGGACAAGATGATGCAGGGCAACATGTGGGATCAGGGCAAGATGGAGGACGCGACGAAGGCCTTGAGCGACACGGCCCGCCAGATCCGCGAGCTCAACCGCCAGTCCTCGCGGCGCATCGCGCAACTTCTGCCCGAGGGCGCCCGCTCGAACTTCGAGTACGAGGTGAAGCGTCGCGACTTCCCGCGGGTGTACAAGGAGGCGTACGTCGAGAAGGCGATGGGCGAGGCCGCCAAGCTCAAGGACCTGGAACCCTCCCAGAAGGATTCCCTGGGCCTGCTGAAGGACCAGTACACGCGTGACAGCGCGGCCGCCAACGACAAATGGGCCCACGCGCTGGAAGACCGGGAGGAAAAGGCGGGCGGTCGGATGAAGATGATCATGAACATGTGGGAGTTCAGCAATCAGGACGACGAGGTCTCCAAGGCAAAGAAGGCGAGGACCGCGATTGACGAGGCGGCGGAAAAGAAGCTCGAGAGCATCCTGAAGGAGGATCAGCGAGCGCGCTTGCCCCAGAAGCGCCCGGAGAAGACCGGCACGGGATGGGACGGCATGGGCCTGTTCGCCGACTTCGGCTGGGACTTCAGCGAGGCGGGCGCGGAGGACTAAGGGGCGTCGGGCCCCGGCCCGCTGAACGAAGGAGGCCGGCCATGGCTCGTGCGCATCGATCGTTGTTGACCCTGGTCCTGGTGGTTCTGGGGTTGTTGGGCACCCTGGGCGGGGTGCGGCGTGGCCTGGCGCAGGTCATGGTCAGCGTGGGCGACTCGGTGGGCGAGCGAGGGCTGATCTCGACGCGGGGTTTCGAGGCCTATTGCCGCATGCTGGGGCTGGACGACGCCCAGCGGGCGGCGGCGCGTGAACTGATGGACGGGGCGGCGGCGGCCAACCGGACGGCCACCGACGAGCTTCGCACGTCGATGAAGGCGATGAGCGAGAAGATGGGCGAGGCGAAGAAGGACGGGTTCGAGGCGATTCAGAAGATGCTCTCGGAGGACATGCCCGCGATCACGGAGAAGTACTCGTCGCAGCGGAACGCGCTGGAGAAGCAGTTTTTCGACGACCTGCGGGGGCTGCTCACGGCGCAGCAGGCGGCCAAGTTCCCCGGGGTGGAGCGTCATCGGCGGCGTGAGACGGGCCTGCGCGGGGGACCGATGGCGGGCGGCAGCCCGGACCTGGTAGACCTTCTCGACACGCTCAAGATCGACTGCTCGAAGGGCGAGCTGGGCGAGGCGGTGGCGCGGTACGAGACGGAAGTTGACCGGCTCCTGGTGGATCGGGAGCGTCTGAGGCGGGATCAGGAGGGCGAGCTCCGCAAGCGCATGAGGGAGTTTGATCCGGAGGGGATCGAGGCCGCCCAGAAGCCCATGCGTGAGAACGAGGCCGCCACCCGCGAGCTGACGCGGCAGAGCGCCAAGAGGATCGCGGAGCTGGTGCCGACGGGTCGCAAGGGAGAGTTTGAGGCCGCGTTCCGGAGGCGCGAGTTCCCGCGGGTGTACAAGGACCCGTACCTGGCGAAGGCGATCGAGGCGGCGCTGGCCTTCTCGGACCTGGAATCGTCGCAGAGGCAGTCGCTGCAGGACCTCAAGGCCCAGTACCAGCGCGAGGCGGCCCCGTTGAACGACGCGTGGGCCAAGGCCATCGAGGCGAACCGTGGCGGGGGCGTCATGCGCGTGGTGGTGAGCGACGGGGGCGTGGCGGGGCCCGACGGCGAGGCTCCGATCGACGAGGCCCGCAAGGCCCGGACGAACCTGGATGAGACCTTCGAAAAGCGGCTCGGGGGCCTGTTGCGCGAGGACCAGCGCTCTCGCCTGCCCCAGAAGCGTCCTGAGAAACCCGGCTCGCCGTTCTTTGATGACGACGAGGAGGGGCGCGGGGCGATGTCCATCAGCGTGCAGGCGGTATCCACCAGCGAGCACGAGGGCGAGGACGAAGGCGACCGGAAGGAGAAGAAGTAGGTCCGGTAGCCAGAAGTTCGGGAACGGGGCATTGCGAGGGCGGGAAGAGCGTTAGACTGGGCAAGCGGGTCGTGGGCGTGGCGGTACGGAGCCCGAGAGGGTGGGGGCAGGGTCCGATGGCGACGATCGAAAGCGCGGCCGAGCGAGGTGCCCAGGCGCGAGCGCGGGCGGCGCCCGCGCTGCTGGAGCAAAAGCCGGAGGTGGATTCGGAGGCGTCGAGGCTGCTCAGCGCCGACCAGGCGATCCGTCTGGGCGCGGTGCCGTACGCCTTCCGCGGGCGGCGGGTGGTGGTGGCGATGCTGGACCCTGGAGATGTGAGCGGGACGGACGAGCTGAGCGTGCTGATGTCGCGGCCGGTGTCGGCGGTGGGGATCGCGAAGGAGGCGTTCGAGGAGCTGCTACGGGCGACGTACGGGATCACGGCGGCGCAGATGGCGGCTCGGCTGGGCGGGGAGGGCGGGGGCGACGACCTGGTGTCGAACCTGGAGGCGATCGAGGCGGCGGACCTGCACCGGATGGCGGAGCAGCCCTCGCTGATCAACCTGGTGAACCTGGTCATCCTGGAGGCGATCCGATCGCGGGCCAGCGACGTGCACGTGGAGCCGTTCGAGAAGAGGCTGGCGGTGAAGTACCGGGTGGACGGCTCGCTGGTGGAGCGGCCCAGCCCTCCCAAGGCGTTGCAGCCGGCGATCACGAGCCGGATCAAGATCATGGCGGGGATGAACATCGCGGAGCGGTACGCGCCTCAGGACGGGCACATCACGCTGCGGTTCGAGGGGCGGAAGATCGACATCCGGGTGAGCACGGTGCCGACGCTGTACGGGGAGAGCGTGGTGATGCGCATCCTGGACAAGGAGAGCATCCAGCTCGACCTGGCGACGCTGGGGATGCGCGAGCACGATCGGGCGGGGATGCAGAAGCTGATCGACCTGCCCCATGGGATGGTGCTGGTGACGGGCCCGACGGGCAGCGGGAAGACGACGACGCTGTACGCGGCGCTGACGAAGCTGTACGACCCGAGCCTGAAGATCATCACGATCGAGGACCCCGTGGAGTACGAGCTGGCGGGGGTGAACCAGATCCCCGTGAACCCCAAGCGCGGGCTGACGTTCGCCAACGGGCTGCGGAGCATCCTGCGGCAGGATCCCGACGTGGTGATGGTGGGGGAGATCCGCGACGGGGAGACGGCGGAGATCGCGGTTCGAGCGGCGCTGACGGGGCACCTGATTTTTTCGACGCTGCACACCAACAACGCGGTGAGCGCGGCGGGTCGTCTGCTGGACATGGGCGTGGAGCCGTTCCTGCTGGCGAGCGTGCTGGAGGGGATCCTGGCGCAGCGGCTGGGGCGGAAGATCTGCCAGGCGTGCAAGGCGCCCGTGGCGATGCCCGAGCACCTGCGTCATCGCCTTGGGGAGTCGGAGCTCGCGCTCTTCGAAGGGGGCCGGGCGTGGCGGGGCGCCGGGTGCGACAAGTGCGACGGCGCGGGTCTGCGCGGGCGCATCGGGTTTTTCGAGCTGATCCTCATGAACGCGCCGCTGCGCCAGGCGATCATGCGTCGGGCCGGCGCGCACGAGGTGATCCCGGTCCTGGGGACCGACTTTGTGACGATGCGTCGCGACGGGCTCTTGAAGGCGGCCCAGGGGCTGACGACGGTCGATGAGGTCCTCCGGGCC
>JBGAOG010000167.1:0-4410 GCA_044221985.1 Phycisphaerales bacterium | reverse complement strand
GCTGATGTGGGGCTCCCTGGTTGTGCTTGCCTGCGTCGGTGCCTGGATCGGGATCACCCGGCCGGACTGGATTTTTCCGAAGCCACCGGTACCGCACACCACGGAATTCCAGGACGCGAGCCTCCGGATGCTGCTGTACATGGAGTCGCGCCGCATCGAGAATTACCGCCAGGCGCACGGCGTGCTGCCGGCCTCGCTCGCGGACGTGGGGGCGGTGCCGGAGGGCGTGACCTACACCGTCTTGCCGGACGGCACCTTCCGGCTCCAGGGGCAGACGGGCAGCGTGCAATTGACCTTCGCCTCGACGGACGATCCGGCGCCCTTCCTGAAGAACTCGTTCGAGGTGCTCTCGCGCCGGCAGGCCCAGCAATGAGGCGGCCGTCGTGGTCCCGCAGGGGATTCACCCTGATCGAACTCCTGGTGGTGTTCGTGGTGCTGGGGATCCTCTCGTCCATCGCCATCCTCAAGTACATCGACCTCCGCATGAGCGCCCAGGCGGCGCGGGTGGCCGCGGACTTCAACGCGATCAAGATCGCGACGTACGCCTATTACACCGACGACTACCAGTGGCCCGCCGAGGTGAGCGCCGGCGTCATTCCGCCGGAACTCGTCCCGATCCTGGCCAGCGGATATACTTTCGTCCGCGACCTCTACACGCTCGATTACGACTATTTCCCGATCTCGGGATCGGGGCCCGGCGGGTACATCGTCGGGGTGACCGTGACGACGCCCAACCCGAAGCTGATGACCAAGCTGGAGCAGATTCTCGGGCGGAACATGCCGTTCATTTCGGCGGGCGGGTCGCTCACCTACATCATCGTGGGGTCGGACGGGGCCTCCTGAGTCGAGACCCGCTCGTCCTGCAGGCGCACACGGGCCCATCGCAACGCGGTGGGCCTTCTCATGTCACGACGTTGTCGCCTCGCGGCGCGCCGAATCGAGCATGGCGATGACGGCAAGACAGATGATCAGCAAGACCGAAAACTCCATACCGTTCCTGCCCCCGCCGACGACGAACCACCCGTCGGACGCGTGGACCAGCAGGATCCCCATGGTGAGTTCCACGGCGAACCAGGCGCAGAGCGGGCGCACCAGGAAGCCGAGGATGAGCGCGGGCCCGCCGACGATCTCCACGATCGTGATGAGCCAGGCCACCGCCGGACCCAGCGGAACGTGCTGCGCATCGAGGAAGACCCCAAACCCGGTCACGCCGCCGTCGTAAACACGATAGACGCCGTGAATGGTGAGGAGGAGGCCGATGGTGGCGCGCAGGATGACGCTCGCGCGGAGGGCAGTAGGCGACATGGCGGGCCGGTCCTGGTCGGAGACTGGGTCGGGAGGATATCACCCCTACGCGAAGGACGTCGCGGGGTGTCAGCGGGGGGGGCTTGGGTCGAGCATGCCCTGCCGGCCCTCCACCCTCGACCGTCCAGGAGGCCTTCATTACATTTTCACCCAGTCAGTCCATACTGGATGCAACGTGCTCAGGACTCCGCCCGACACGGACGACCCCAACGGAGCATGCCATGAGAGCCGTCTGCTGGTCGCTTTGCCTTGCACTCGCCCTGTACTCGACCGTACCGATCCATGCGCAATCGACCGGGTCTCGCCGCCCCAACATCATCATCATCCTGGGTGACGACCTCGGTTTTGCCGACCTGGGCATGTTCGGCAGCGAAATCGCGACGCCGAACTTCGACGCGCTTGCCCGCGACGGGCTCCGGTTCACGAACTTCTACACCCACGCCACCTGCTCGCCGACGCGCTCCATGCTGCTGACCGGCACCGACACCCACCTGAACGGGCTGGGCAACATGGACGAGTGGACGGCCCCCAACCAGGTGGGCCAGCCGGGCTACGAGGGCTACCTGAACGACCGGGTCGTCACCCTGCCGCAGCTGCTGCAGCGCTCGGGCTATCACACCTACATGGTCGGCAAGTGGCACATGGGCAAGGCCCCGAATCAGATCCCAGCGGCTCGCGGATTCGAGCGGGACTTCAGCCTGCTCGACGGGGCCGGCAGCTACTGGGACATGTGGAACCTCACGGCCGCCACCCCCCGGTCCACGTTCACGGAAGACGGGCGCTACCTGACGAACCTCCCCAACGGGTACTACGCCACCAAGACCTACACCGACAAGTTGATCGGGTACATCGACGCCAACCATGGCGACGGCAAGCCGTTTTTCGCCTATGTGTCCCACCAGGCGCCCCACGACCCCTACCACCTCCCGGACAGCTGGCGCAACCGGAACGTGGCGGCGTACGACGCCGGATGGGACGTCGTGCGTGCCCGGCGCCTCGCTCGCCAGGTGGAGCTGGGGATCATGCCCGCGGGCACCATGCTGGCGGAGCGGATGTGGTTCCTGCCGGATCCGACCACTCTCGCCCCGGTCACGCGAGCGCTGCTCGGCCGCAAGATGGAGCTGTACGCCGGCCTGGTGGAGAACATGGACTTCCACGCCGGCCGGCTGATCCAGCACCTCAAGGACATCGGCGAGTACGACAACACGATCTTCATCGTCTTCGGGGACAACGGCGCCGAGGGCAGCGATCTGCTCGCCGTGATCGCGGGGACGCCCGGGACGCGGGACTACCTGTTCGCGGCGACGCGCTGGTCGCAGACGGACCCCAAGGCCTGGGGCGACCCCGGCTCCTATGTCAGCTACGGACCGGGGTGGGCCCAGGTGTCCATGACCCCCTTCAGCCAGTTCAAGGGCCATCTCGGCGAGGGCGGCATCCGGAACGCCCTCATCGTCAGCGGGCCGATCGTCAAGCGCCCTCCGGGCGGCATCGGGCGTGGGTTGATGTCGGTGGCCGACATCATGCCCACGCTGCTGGAGGTCGCGGGCGCGTCCTATCCGCGCACCGGGGCGCCTAATGATCCGCCTCCCCTCATCGGGAAGTCCTGGGTCCGGTACCTCGCCGGCGGGGAGGAATCGCCACGCACGGCGCAGGACTACCTGGCGTGGGAGTTGTTCGGAGAGCGCGCCCTCCGGCAGGGCGCGTGGAAGATCCGGTGGGAATACAAGCCCTTCGGGACGGAGTCGTGGGAGTTGTTCGACCTGGCCTCGGACCCGGGGGAGCGTCACAACCTGGCCGCCCAGCAGCCCGACCGGGTGAAGGCGCTCTCGGCACTCTGGGACGAGTACGCCGCCGCCAACAACGTCATCCTGCCGAGCAGGTCCCCCTGGGAAGGACTCGAGCAATCGATGCCGGAGCGATTCCCGGTCGAGCCCGGCTATCCACCGCTGCTGTACAGGCGTCAGTTCGTGCCTCCCGACAGCATGATGGCGGAGCCGAAGCCATGACGACCTCGACCCGATCCACCCGCGCTGAGAAGCAGATGCAACTGAATCGGACGCGATCGCCACGCCGGTCGTCGGCCTGGATCCTGGCCGGGGTCGTCGTGGCCCTCGGCGTGTCCGCGCCCGCCTCGGCGCGCGCCCAGGTGCCGGCCCGCTTCTATTGGAAGACGCTCTCCGGGTCGAGCGCCGTGCCGCTCATCTTCCTTTCCCTCAACGGCAACTCCAACCCGCTTGACCCCGCGCACATCGCGCTGCCAGGGGCCGCCGTCGAGGCGACCGTCGCGCCGGTCGGCTACGCGCGCACCTTCGTCCTGTTCGATCGCGCGGCCATGGCGGCGGCGCTGGTGCCGATGGGCCGGATCTCGGGCGATGTGACCGCGTTCGGCAATACCGTGCACGAAACGGCGAGCGGGTTCGGTGATCCCCTGCTCGAGCTCGACGTCAATGTGATCGGCAAGAAACCGATTCGGTCCCTCCCCGACCTCCTTCGATACGAGCCCGGCTTCTCCCTGGACCTGCTGGTGGACGTCGCCCTGCCGGTCGGCGAGTACAACGACGAGCAGGCCCTGAATCTCGGCCAGAACCGCTGGTACGGTCGCGTGGGCGCGCCCATCGTATGGCAACTCGGCCCGTGGGTGCCGGGCAAGCGCACGACGCTTGAGTTCCTGCCCTCGCTCTGGCTGTTCGGCGACAACAGCGACTACCTGGGCCAGACACTCGAAACCGAGCCGCTGTTCCAGCTCGAGGGCCACCTGACCCGCGACTTGACGAAGGGGCTGTGGGTGTCACTGGATGGCACCTGGTACACGGGCGGCGTGCCGAAAGTCGACGGCGTGGAGGGAAGCGCGCTGGACAACCTCGGCCTTGGATACACGCTCGGATACACGGTCAACGACAACATCCAGGCGACGGTCGGCTACATGTCCACGATCAACGACAGCGAACCAGGCGACCTGCAGATGGACGGGTTCCGGGCGTCGGTCGTGTTCGGCTGGCACCCGCTGATCGAAGGGGTCAAGCGGCTCGGAAGCGAGCAGTAGCGTCGAGCAGGTCGGGGGCTGGATGGTGCGGGGGCAAGGCGGTGCCGACGCGGAGCCAGGTC
>JBGAOG010000166.1:0-4497 GCA_044221985.1 Phycisphaerales bacterium | reverse complement strand
TTGAAGTTGTCGATGTCGCACAGGGCGACGGCCGTGGCGATCGGCCGCCGGTGCGAGGCCCCGAGGGCGTCGCCGAAGGCCCCACGATGCCCGAGGCCCGTCAGCGGATCCGTCGACGCGCGGTGGCGGAGGTCGGCGACGGCGGCCGCGTCCTGGCGTGCTGGCTCAGCGACCCCGCGTCGATCGTGCCGTTCGCGGCGCTGGCGCCGGAACTGCAAGCCCTGGTCTACCCACCGATAGGGTCGGCCGGCACGGACATGCCGTCCATTGCCGAGGCCGGCTGCGGTGATCCCGAGTGCCCCACGTGCACGTCGTGTTGCCGGGCCGTGGTACAGGACGTGGACCACGTCTGCGGGCCCGAGCATTGCTGCGAGTGTGGGGAGACGTCCCGCCTCACCGTTACCGCCATGCACGAGCTCACCATCGACGTGCGGCCCGTCTGGCTCGACGCTGGCGTGGAGGTCGTCTGGCCAGTTGCGTTGCGCGTGTACCGCTATACCGCCTCTGGGCAGGCCGCCGTTGAGGCCGCGTGCGGTGTCCCCACCTGGTTCACCGGGCATTGGTCGTGGACCAAGTCCAGCGCGCCCCTGGCGTACACCATCGGATGCAACAATTTCGAGACCGTCGCGCTCGCGCCTCCTGTCGTCACCAATGGCGAGGGGCCGTGGGTGCTCCATGCCGGGCTGGACGGGTGCGGCGTGTCGCCGAACGCCGAGGCCGGGTACATAGGCCTGTTGCCCCTGGGATTCATCGACGACAACTGGCGATGCCTCGTGGGCGACCAGTCCTCGTTCGTATCCACCGGGGACGGATGTCGGGGCTCGTGGACCAAGCGGTCGACCGTCCCAACGGGTGAGTGGAGGTATTGCACGACGACCTGGGGGATGACGGTGGACTGCCAGGGCGGGACGTCCACCAAGGAGTTTTTGTCGGACATCGGGTTGATCTGGGAGGCGTACTGCATGGCCGACAGCTGCACGGGATCATGCAACGGACAGCAGTCGGACGTCGGCGTCCGCGCCACGATCACGGCCACGGTCACCGTCGCGTGGTCGGGCGTGGCGCTCCAGCCCTGCATCGAGCACCCGTGCGCAGGGCCCGCCGCGGTTACCCAGCGCGCCGTTCCACGGCACGAGTCGGCGGCGCGTGAGTTGCTCCGCGCTATCGCGTTGGGGGCGTCGTGAGCTGCGGGTGTTCGGGCGGGTCCCACGCGAGGACTAGGGCCGCCGTGTGCTGGGGGTGCCCGGAGTTGGCGGGGCACGGAGTGTGCAGCTACAGTGGCCGCATGGTGGTGCTCCACGTGCGAGGGACGCCGTGCCCGAGGGGTCGGTGGGATGTCAGAGGGCGGGTGAGATGGGTGGGCATGTGGTGGGTAGGCCTGCCTTGGCCGCAGCGTGTGTGGCGGGCTATGGCACAACGAGATGGGCGCTGGATGGGGACGCCCGGATGCGGCTGTATCGTGTGGGCGAGGGTGGTGGTGGTGGAGGTGCGCCGGTGGGCACGACCCCCCCGGGTTGGGTCCTCATTAGGGTATTTTTTTCGCAGGCTTGCCGGTCGCGTTTTTCGCGTGCTGGGGCGTCGCAAATGAGTATTCACACATGCGCAGAAAACCTAGCGTTGCGCCATCGGCGGGAGTGGGCTTCACGGCGGAGATGTGGCCGCTGGCCAAGGTGAAGCCGTACGAGAAGAACCCGCGCAAGAACGAGGGCGCGATCGATGCGGTCGCCAAGAGCATTCAGGAGTTCGGGTTCCGCGTCCCGATCGGCGTCGATGGCGACGGTGTTGTCATCGCCGGACATACCCGGCTCAAGGCGGCGGAGAAACTCGGCTTGGAGAAGGTGCCCGTGCATGTCGCGCGGGAACTCAGCCCCGACAAGGTGCGGGCGCTGCGCATCGCCGACAACAAACTCCACGAACTCTCGTCGTGGGACATGGAGTTGCTGCCGATCGAACTGGGCGACCTTCAGAGCGCCGACTTTGATCTGTCGCTCCTGGGGTTCAGCGAAGAGGACCTGAGCGCCCTCATGGCCCCAGCCGGGAACGATGGGCTCACCGATCCCGACGATGTTCCCGGCCCGCCCGACGCCGCGACGACCGTGCCCGGCGACATCTGGGTGCTCGGCAACCACCGGCTGATGTGCGGCGACAGCAGCAAGCCCGCGGACCTCGATCGTCTGCTCGGCGGCCAGCAGATCCATCTCGTCAACACGGACCCGCCGTACAACGTCAAGGTCGAGCCCCGCTCCAACAACGCCATCGTCGCGGGCCTGAGTTCATTCGCGCTTCCCGGCAAGGCCGACCAGCACGACCAGCAGAGCGCCGACCTCAACTGCTACCCCGAGAAGAGCAGGGCCACGCACAAGAAACTCCGCGCGAAGGACCGCCCGCTCATGAACGACTTCATGACCGACGATGCGTTCGACAAGTTGCTCGACGCCTGGTTCGGCAACATCGCCCGCGTTCTCATTCCCGGCGGCGGCTTCTACATCTGGGGCGGGTACGCCAACTGCGGCAACTACCCGCCCGTGCTGAAGCGACATTAACTCTACTTCGCGCAAGCAGTCATCTGGGTGAAAGAGCACCCGGTGCTCACTCGCAAGGACTTCATGGGCAACCACGAATGGTGCTTCTACGGCTGGAAGGAAGGCGCAGCGCACCGCTTCTTCGGCCCCGCCAACGTGCCGGACGTGTGGTCGATCAAGAAGGTGAACCCGCAGAGCATGGTCCACCTCACGGCGAAGCCCGTCGAGTTGGCGAGGCGTGCCATTGATTTCTCGTCGCGCCCCGGCGAGAACGTGCTCGATCTCTTCGGCGGGAGCGGGAGCACGCTCATCGGCGCGGAGATGACCGGGCGGCGAGCGTTCCTCATGGAGCTCGACGCGCTCTACTGCGATGTCATCGTGCAGCGCTGGGAGAAGTTCACGGGCCGCAAGGCGGAGCGACTGCCTGCAAAGGGTGTGGCCGAAGAGAAAGCCGCGACGAGCGTCGCGGCTGGGAGCAAGGCGTGATGAACGCCTCACTCGTCGTCGAGCGTGGGCAGAGCCCCGTCGGTCGCTTCGTCCCATTCGAGGGCGTAGCGCTCGGCGATGTCCTCGAGGTCGTGCTCGGTGAGGTAGTCGGCCGTCTTGCGCTCTTGGCAGGCCGCGACGGCCCGGGCGAGGTCCGTCCACTCCTCGATGGTGAGCATCCGGTCCTGCCGCGCGCCGAGGAGGTAGAGCGCGGCCTGGAGCACGGCCTCGAGTTGCGCTTGGGTCGGCGCGGGCTGCGGGGCGGGGGTGGCGCTCATGGCTCAGGCTCCCTTCCCCGCGACGAAGACGCCGCGTTCGTGCTTCTTGAACCGGGCGGCGGTGCCCTTGGCGGCGATCTCGCGGATGATGGCGGCGTAGAGCGTGGCCTCGGGCGTCTTGCCCTTGGGGCTCGACCAAAGGCCCTTCGCGCTCGCCGCCTCGATCATTTCCTTGGCCCGCATCGGCTTGCCCGCGTCGGCCAGCACCTTGGCGGCGGCGCTGATGGCGCTGAGCCGCTTGTCGGCGGCGTGCTTCGAACCGGCGGTCGCCTTCGCGTTGGCCAGATTCCGCTTGGTGCGGGCAGCGCCCTCGGCGCGGGCGGCGCTCTTGGACATCTTCGGGGTGCGGGGGGTGCGGGGCTTGGCGGGCTTCTTCGTCTTCGTGCTCATGGTCATCTCCGAACTGGGGGTTGGAACTCCCGTCGCACATTGCGGCGGGGAAGCGTGGCCGTCGCGGTTCCCCGCGACGCCGCGTGGTCAGCAGCCCGCGACGCGTTCGATCTCGTTGAGGACGTCGTGGACCATCGAGTTGGTGGCGGCCGCATGTCCCCGGCGGTCCCGCCCGTAGACGTGCTTGGCCACCTCAACGGCCTTCGCGTAGCGGGCGTCGCGGCTCTCGTCGCGGCGGAACTCGGCGATGACCTTGTCGAAGCGGCCTTGGGCGCGGCTCATGCGGACCACGCTGGCGGTTGCGCCGTCGGCCGTGGCTCGCACCGTGATGTCTTCCTCGCTGCCCTCGATGACGATGTGCTTGATCTTCATGGCGTGTCTCCGTGGCGGGGGTTACTCGGCGTCGTTCAGGAAGGCCTCGACGTGCTCGCGGTCCATCCCGCTCATGAACCCGACCAAGTCGATCAGGTCGCTGCGGACCTTTCCGAGGTCACCCGTGCGACCCCAGTTGCGCGGGTCGGCCTTCGCGCCCTCCGCGTGCTTGTCGAGTTCCATCTGCAGGACATCCATCAGGCGGGCGATGTCGTTGCGGCGGGCGGCGTAGGCCTCGGCGGCGGTGGGTTCGGGCTTGCGGTTGTGCTTGCGTGCGTTCATGTTCATGCTCCTATGCGATTTGCTCGTCCCTTGAAGAACGAAGCCCGCATTTCGCGGGCTTCAGGTGGTCGGCAGTTCGGGGTTGCGGGGGTTGGTCGGGGCCTCCTCGCGTGCGGCCTCGCGGGCCGCGTCGCTTCGTCCTTGGCGGTATCCGGTGTGCAGGCCTT
>JBGAOG010000165.1:0-4559 GCA_044221985.1 Phycisphaerales bacterium | reverse complement strand
ATCCACGAACGCCCTCCGATGGCACGGCCACTACCATGCGCCATGTCCACCACCGGCATGGGCGAGCAGACGTGGACCACGCGCAAGCTGCTGACGTGGATGCTCGACGCGTTCAAGCGGACGCGGCTGGACTCCCCACGCCTGCTGGCGGAGATGCTGATGGCCCACGTCGTGGGCTGCGACCGCCTGCAGCTCTACACGAACCCGGACCGTCCCGCCAGCCCTCTGGAACGTGACCGCCTCCGCGACCTGGTGCGGCGGGCGATGGAGCACGAGCCCGTGCAGTACCTCGTGGGGCACGCCTGGTTCTTCGGGCTCAAGCTGAAGGTGGACCGGCGCGCCCTGATCCCCCGCCCGGCCACGGAGACCATCGTCGAGCACGTGCTGCAGCACGCGCGGGCCAGCGCGGGCAAGGCCACCAGGGGCGAAGGCCTGCTCCTGGCCGACGTCTGCGCCGGCACGGGCTGCATCGCCATCGCGCTGCTCAAGCACCTCAGCGGCGCCCGCGCCGTGGGCGTCGAGATCTCCCAGGACGCCGCCGCCCTGGCCCGAGAGAACGCCGTGGAGCACGGCGTGTCCGACCGCCTCGACCTCCTCGTGGGCGACCTGCTGGAGCCGCTGGCGAGCCACCCGCTCTCGCGGGGCGTGGCCAGCTTTGACTACCTCGTCAGCAACCCGCCCTACATCCCCGATGACGAGTGGGACGCCGTGGAACCCAACGTGAAGAACCACGAGCCGCACCTGGCCCTGCGTGGCGGGGCCGACGGGCTGGACCTCGTGCGTCGCTTGCTGGGAACGCCCGGGGGGGGCGGCGCCCCGCGCCTGCTCAAGCCCGGAGGCCTGCTCCTCATCGAGGTCGCCGACTCACGCGTGCAGGCCGCCCTGGACCTGACGCGCCAGCGTGACGACCTGGAGGAGGTCCGGATGCTCAGGGATTTCGAGGGCCTGGCCCGGGTCATCGTGGCGCGCAGGCGCTAGCCGTTACGCTCCCGGCTTGCCCGAGGCCAGGGCCTGACGCACCTCGATCAGCAGCTTCTCGACCTCGAAGGGCTTGAACAGGACGGCCTGCAGGCCCTCCTGCGAGGCCCGCACGATCGAATGGTGCGGGTCGTAGCCGAAGCCGGTCATCAGGATGACGGGAACGCCCGTGCTGCAGCGTCGCGCGGCGGCGAACACCTCGTACCCGTTGCGATCCGGCATGCGGATGTCGCTGACGACAAGGTCGAAGCGTCGTCCCTTGGCCGCGGCCGCCTCGATCTGCTCGATGGCCGACGCCCCGTTGTCGCACAGCACGACCTCGCACCCGCGGTGGCGCAGCACCTCGCCGATGATCTGGCGGATGCGCGGCTCGTCGTCGGATACCAGCACCTGCTTGCCCACCAGGAGCGGGTCGGCGGTCCTGTCGGCCAGGGCCTTCTCCACGCCCAGCAGCGTGCCCGGGCCCTGGGCGCACTCGCTCAGGCGCTCGCGGATCGCCTGCACGTCGGCGCGAATGCGCTGCACCGCGCTCGTGGCCGCCGCGTCGCCCAGCGCCTGGCGCGACAGGGCCTCGACGACCATCGTGATGTCGCGCAGGGGCTCGTCGAGCTGACCGGCCACGCGCCCGCTCACGTTCTGGTTGGTGGTGGATCGCTCGACGACGAGCAGGTCGAGCGTGTGGACCGCGACGGCGACGTAGCGAGCGAAGATCTCGGCCAGCTGCAGGTCCTCGCCCCCGAAGGCCGCGGGCTGCACGCTCTCCACGTTCATGATCCCGATCACCTTGTCCTGCAGCTTGAGCGGGACGGTCAGGCTGCTCTTGGCCCCCGAGACGCCCGGGAGGAAGAGATCGTCGCGGGCGACGTCGCGGCAGATGTACGAGCGTCCCGTGGCCGCCACGTGCCCGCTGATCCCGCAGCCCGTGGGGCGGGCGAAGATGTCGAACACGTCGTACTCGGGGGTGATCCCGTAGCCCATCACCAGCTCGAGCTTGCCGCTGCGCTCGTCGAGCAGGCGGATCGCGAAGTGATCGAACCGCAGCAAGTCCCGCGCGAAGCGCACGATCTTCTGCTCGAGGAATTTCAGTCGCTCGTGCGCGTTGAGCTTGCGGATGCTGTCCGCGTCCAGGTTCACCAGCTCCGCGCCCGCGCGGTCGATCGCGTCGATGCGGCGACGGAACTGCCACGACGCCGTGATATCTCGCGCGGCAACGGCCACGCACAGCCTCGGGCCGCCCGGACCCCCGCCGGGATCGCCCAGGCCCGCCACCAGCACCAGGCTCGTCGTCAGCTCCAGCTCCCGCCCATCCACCGAGGCCTGCGAGATGAGCGGCATCGCCGGGCGCCCAGGCTCGCTCGCCGGCGCCCCCGCCGCGCTCGCCGGGTGGGCCGCCGCCAGTCGCGCGGCCTCGCTGGCTCGCTCCAGGAACCGGGCCCCCCAGGCGCGCACCAGGTCGTTGGCCCAGACCAGCTCCCCCGCGGGAGTGACCAGGCACACGCCCTCCCCGATGGCGTTGAGAAGGGAGATGGACCACGGCGCCGGCTCGCCGCCGGGGGTCACTTCCGATCCCACTCCACCTGTGCTGGACAACATCGACCTCGTCACCGGCGTTCCCGATTCACCCGCGCCGGCCATGGCGGGGGTCGGCAACGGTACCACGCTCGCGCCCCGCCATCGCGCTCGCCGGGTTCGCCCGCAAGATCTTCCTCGACCCGCCGGGCCGTTGATTCGCCGGACGACCATGTCCCCCGCCAGGAGTATCGGCCCGGGACGCGCCCCAACGGCGGGAACTCACCCGAGGAATGGCCATTATCCGAACAATCAACTAACGGAATTCGAAGTTCCTCGAAGGCGGCCCATCGATCAGCCGATAATAGGGGTCGCATGATCAGCGTCCGAGATGTCCACAAGTCCTACGGCTCGGTCAACGCCGTTCGGGGCATCTCGATCGAGATGGTCCCTGGGCAGGTGGTGGGCCTTCTGGGGCCCAATGGAGCGGGCAAGAGCACGACGATTCGGATGATCACCGGGTACCTGCCGCCGGACTCGGGACGGGTGTTGGTGGGGGGGTCGGACACGCTGACGGATTCGCAGGAAGCCCGGCGGCGCATCGGGTACCTGCCCGAATCGGCGCCGTTGTACCCGGAGATGAAGGCCCAGGATTACCTGCACTACCGGGCCAGGCTGTTCGGGATGGACCGGCGGGCACGCCGCCGGGCGGTGGACGGGGCGATCGAGCGTTGCTGGCTGCGCGAGATGCGTGCGCGCCGGATCGGGACGCTGAGCAAGGGCTATCGCCAGCGCGTGGGTTTGGCCGCCGCCCTCGTCCACGAGCCGCCCGTGCTGGTGCTCGATGAGCCGAGCAACGGGCTGGACCCGTCGCAGATCCGCGAGACGCGCCAGATGATCCGGGATCTGGGCAAGGACCGGACGCTGCTCATCAGCAGCCACGTGCTGACGGAGGTGGAGCAGATCGCCGACCGCGTGGTGATCGTGGTGAGCGGGCGGGTGCGGGCCGACGGCGTGCCCCGCGACCTGGTAGCCGCCAGGCAGGGCACGTCGTACGTGGTGCAGGTGCGGCGCGGGGTGGGCAGCGAGGACGAGAAGACCCGCGTGCTGTGGATGTCCGTGCCCAAGGTCGCCGAGGCGCAGGTCATCGAGAGCGAAGGGACAACCCAGGGCTGGACCTCGTGGCGCCTGGTGCCCCAGCGCGGGGCGCCGGACCTTCGCGAGGCCATCGGGCGGGCGGTGCAGGCCGGGGGCCTGGGCGTGCGCGAGCTGCGCCGGGAAGTGCCCTCGCTCGAGCGGATCTACCTGGAACTGGTCGAGGGCGACGCCCCGCGAGTCGGCGAGTCGTCGGCGGAGGCCCGCCCGATATGAGCGCCCTCCCGGTCATCGCGGGCCGCGAGATGGGATCGATGTTCCGCCTTCCCGCGGGCTGGATCATCATGGCCCTCTACCTGCTGCTGAGCGGGATCGTGTTTGCCGGGGCGATCCTGATCCCCGGGCAACCGGCGTCGCTGAGGGCCTTCTTTGCGCTCTCGGGGTGGCTGCTGATGCCGGTGATCCCGGCCATCGCGATGCGCCTGTTTTCCGAGGAGTACAGGTCGGGGACCATCGAGCCGCTGATGACCGCCCCGGTGGACGACTGGTCGCTCGTGCTGGGCAAGTACCTGGGCGGCTGCGGGTTCCTAGTGGCGATGCTGGCTCCGACGGCGGTCTTCCCCATCGCGCTTTGGATGCTGGCGGACCCGCGCCCCGACGTGGGGCCGGTGCTGTCGGGTTACCTCAGCCTCGTGCTCCAGGGGATGCTCTACCTGGCCATCGGGCTGCTGGCCTCCTCGCTGACCAGCAACCAGACGCTCGCCTTCCTGCTCACGCTCTTCGCCATCCTGGGCTTGCTGCTGCTGTCGGCCCTTGGCCCCCAGGCGGCCGACCAGTTCCCCGCCCGGGGCGCGGAACTCGTGCGGCGCGCGGTCGCGGCGGTGTCGGCGAGCAGCTGCTCGATCATCGCCGGCGACTGGTTGCGCAGCGCCTGTTCGTCGCCAGCGGCGAGCGCGCCCTTGAGCTGGATCGCCGAC
>JBGAOG010000164.1:0-4746 GCA_044221985.1 Phycisphaerales bacterium | reverse complement strand
TTGACGCTGGGGGTTCTGGTTTGAGCAGAGCGGCGAGGGCAATTTTGCCTATCGCCGTTTTTTCTTGCGCTTTTGGTTGCCGCGCGCCCATTCATGGGTCATCTTGAAACGGGGGACGGTGGGTCCCCGGGACGGATCGAACAAAGGGAGATCGGGTATGAACGGGAGGAATCCCCGGCGCGTGGCGCCAATGCTGTCGTGCGCGCTCGTGATGGCGGGAGCAGCCGGATCGGCGCTGGCCGTCGACGTCGTGTACGAGAACGACTTCGAGTCGGGCGCGACGAGCGGCTGGTCGATCAACCGGACGAGCATGACCCCGACGGAGCGCGGGTTCCTCGGGGAGTTCGGCAACGAGGAACCGACGCTGAACCTGCACGGCCTGGGCGCGCACACCCAGGTGACGCTGACGTTCGACCTGTACCTGATCCGCAGCTGGGACGGGAACTACTCGTACCCCGGCGTGGGCCCGGACGTGTGGGCGGCGGGGTACAACAACTCCGAGACGTCCAAGAACACCCTGATCCACACGACGTTCGCGAACCAGCCGCAGGAGTCGATCTGGGATCGTCCGCAGGCGTACCCCAGCGCGACGGGCGAGGCGTTCCCGGGCGTGACGGAGCTGACGGACCACGCGATGTACGCGGGGGCGATGGAGATCAACTCGCTGGGGTACACGTTCTCGGGATTCAGCGAGAGCTCGGTGTACCACATGGAATTCACGTTCACGCACAGCGATCCGTCGCTGTCGCTGTGGTTCCACGCGATGGGGCTGCAGGACATCAACGACGAGAGCTGGGGGTTGGACAACGTCAGCGTGGCGACCAACGCGGTGCCGGCGCCGGGAGCGCTGGCACTGGCGGGCGTGGGGCTGGGGCTGCTCGCGCGGCGTCGGCGCTGAGCGAATCGGGACATTCAGTGGTGCCATGCACCCACCCCGCGGCAACGCGGGGTGGTGTGCTTTTGGACGGCGCGCGCCGGTATGCTGGTGCCATGAAGAACGCAACCTGGATGGGCGTGAGCGTGGCGGCGGGAATGCAGATCGCGGTGGCGTGCGCCGCCCCCGGCGCGGCCGGGGACGCGATCCGCCAAGGCGTGAAGGAGATCGCCGCGCCGGGAACACCCGGGAACGTGCTGCTCTGGGGGCCCGGGGCGGAGGTCGTGGTCTGCGGCGGCGCCCGTGCCGGACGCGAGTGCGTGGTGGGGGTTGGAACACTGGGCCGGGGGCGCATCGTCGCCTTCGGGCACACGGGGTATGGCGACGCGGGGGCGATGGACGTCGCGGATACCAAGCGCCTGATGCTCAACGCGGTGCGCTGGGCGGGGGGCGAGCACGACCTGACGAAGGAGCGGGTGGCCACCCTGGGCGGGAGCATCGGCGAGGTGCTGGGGAAGGAAGGGCTGGCGGTCGAGCTCATCGAGAAGGGCGACCTGGCCCGCGCCGTGGGGCGTGACCGCGTGCTGTGCCTCTTCCGCGAAGACCTGAGCGAGGCGCAGGTCGCGGCGGTGACGGAGTTCATCCGCGCCGGTGGCGGGCTGGTGACGGCCCAGACGGGGTGGGGGTGGCGGCAGATCCACGCCGGGAAGCCGCTGCGCGAGAACGCGATCAACCGGATCATGAGCGCGGCGGGGATGGCCTTTGGCGATGGGACGCCGGATGCGAAGGGCGGGCGGTACGGCGTGACCGGGGAGGGACTGGAACTGGTGAACGCATCGCAGGCGCTGGACGCGATCGTGGCGCAGGGCGACAAGACCCGGACGCTGCACAAGGAGGAACTGCGCCAGGCGGAGGCGGCGCTGTCTTCGGTGGCGCGATCGCTGCCGAAAGAGGATCGCCTGTTGCGCCCGCGCCTCGACGAGTTGCTTGCGGCCAAAGGGCGCGATCTGGAACCCACGGAGAAGGCACCGATCCGATCGACGGACGCGTTGTCGCGGGCGCTGCTGGCGATGCAGGTGGAGCGGTTGATGGAAGCGCCCGCGGACGAGGTGCGGGCCCATCCGGCGGCGCGGGTGTTTCCCGGGGAGGTTCCCGCGGATGCGGCGCGCGTGACGCGGGAGGTGGAGATTGACGCGGCGGTTCGGGGCTGGCACTCGACGGGGCTGTACGCCGCGCCGGGCGAGGTGGTGGGCGTGGAGGTGCTGGAGGGAGACGCGGCGGGGTGGACGCTGCAGATCGGATTGCACACGGACGAACTGTGGCATCACGACGCGTGGAAGCGCGTGCCGCGGATCGTGCGGGATTGGAAGATCGGCGCGGGTGTGACGCGGGCGGCCAGCGCCTTTGGCGGGCTGGTGTACGTGGAGGTCCCGCGGAAGGGGGCGGGGCGCGTGAAGGTGCGGATCGGGAACGTGGTGGAGGCGCCGCGGTTCGTGCTGGGGAAGACGGATGGGAAGGAATGGCTGGAGCGGATTCGACAGGCGCCGGGTCCCTGGGCGGAGTTGGCGACGGACAAGGTGATCGTGACGGTGCCGTCGCGGCTGGTGCGCGATCTGGAGGATCCGGCGGCGCTGATGGGCGTGTGGGACAAGGTGCTGGACGCGGCGGCGGACCTGGCGGCGATCCCCCGCGAGCGGGAGAGGCCGCAGCGGTACGTGGCGGACGTGCAGATCTCGGCGGGGTACATGCACTCGGGGTACCCGATCATGACGCACCTGGACGCGGCAGAGGCGATGGCGAGTCGCGAGAAGATGCTGGCGGGGCAGTGGGGGCTGTTCCACGAATTGGGGCACAACCACCAGGAGGGAGACTGGACGTTCGCGGGGACGGGGGAGGTGACGTGCAACCTGTTCTCACTGTACATCATGGAGACGGTGTGCGGGCGCGCGCCGGCGCAGGCGCACGAGGCGAATGACAAGACGAGCGAGCGGATCGCGAGGTACTTCGAGAAGCCGGCGAGCCTGGAGCGCTGGCACGCCGACCCATTCACGGCCCTGGTGATGTACCGCCAGATGCGCGAGGCGTTCGGGTGGGAGGTGTACCAGAAGGTGTTCGCGGAGTACCGGGCGCTGGGCAAGGACGAGCGTCCCAGGAGCGACGAGGAGAAGCGGGACGAGTGGATGGTGCGGATGAGCCGCGCGACGGGGCGGAACCTGGGGCCGTTTTTCGAGGCGTGGGGCGTGACGACGAGCGCGGCGGCGCGGGAGAGCGTGAAGGGGTTGGAAGGGTGGATGGCGGAGGGCTTTCCGCCGAGGAAGTGATTCCACACCGCGACTCTCGAGGTGGGCGATCGCTGGGGGGCGCGCAGGGGAACAGGGAATCGCGGAGGCCAGGCCCAGGGGCTTACGGGCTCGCGTTCTGGGCATCGAGCATGAGGGACTCGAAGGTCCCCAGGGCGGCGGGGGAGGCGGGGTCGGCCTCGGGGTGGATGGTGCGGCGGGTGTAGGTGCCGTCGTTGTTGAGGTCCCAGGCCTGGCGGTGGTCGGCGAGCATGACGTCGAAGATATGCTGGAGGCGCAGGCGGGCCTGGGAGTCGCGGACGGGGACGGCGACCTCGACGCGGTTGGAGAGGTTGCGGTACATCCAGTCGGCGGAGGAGATGAACCAGTCGCCGTCGGCGGGGTCGTCCTGCCCAGCGGCGAAGTGGAAGACGCGGGAGTGTTCGAGGAAGCGCCCGACGACGCTGACGACGCGGATGTTGTCGCTGAGTCCCTTGACGCCCGGGCGCAGGCAGCAGAAGCCGCGGACGACGAGGGTGATGGGGACGCCGGCCTGGGAAGCCTCGTAGAGCTTCTCGGACATCTCGCGGTCTTCCATGGAGTTCATCTTGGCGAGGATGCGTGCGGGGCGGCCGCGCCTGGCGTTCTCGATCTCGCGGTCGATCATCTGGGCGAAGCGATGGCGCATGGTGAAGGGGGCGACGAGGAGGTGGGCGTAGTTCTGGGCCGCGGACAGCCCGGTGAGGTAGTTGAAGAGCTGGACGAGGTCGCTGGTGACGCCGGCCTCGCAGGTGAGGAGTCCCAGGTCGGTGTAGAGCTGGGCGGTCTTGGGGTGGTAGTTCCCGGTGCCGAGGTGGGCGTAGCAGCGGAGGGCGTGCTTTTCGCGGCGGACGACGAGGCTGGTCTTGCAGTGGGTTTTGAGCCCGACGACGCCGTAGGCCACGTGGACGCCGGCGCGTTCGAGCTGGCGTGCGAAGCGGACGTTTCGGCCTTCGTCGAAGCGGGCGCGGAGCTCGACGAGGCAGGCGACCTGCTTGCCGTTCTCGGCGGCGTGGATGAGGGACTGGATGAAGGGGGAGTCGGGGCTGGTGCGGTAGAGGGTCTGCTTGATGGTGACGACGTCGGGGTCGTTGGCGGCGTGGGCGATGAAGCGCTCGACGCTGTCGTGGAAGCTCTCGTAGGGGTGGTGGACGAGGATGTCCTGCTTGCGGATGGCGGCGAAGAAGTTGGCGGGGGTTCGATCGGCGATGGAGCCCTCGGCGAGCCTCGGGGGGGCGATGGCCCTCCAGGGCTTGAACTTGAGGTCGGGGCGGTCGAGGTCGAGGAGCTCGTTGAGGGCGGCGTACTCGGCGTCGCCGGCCTGCTCGTAGAGGTCCTGGGGGTCGAGGCGGAGCTTGTCGAGGAGCCAGCGGACGAGGGTGGCGGGGGGGTTGGGCTCGATCTCGAGGCGGACGGGGCGGGCGAAGCGTCGCTCGAGGGCGGGGTCGCCGGGGGATTGCTGCTGGTTCCAGTCGCGATTGTTTTTGGGATTGGGATGGACGTTGTGGGAGACGGGGTCGGAGTTTTTGATCGCGAGCGTTTGTCCGGCACGTA
>JBGAOG010000163.1:0-4802 GCA_044221985.1 Phycisphaerales bacterium | reverse complement strand
GAGTTCGGGCTGCTTCGTCCGGTCATGAACGCGGTCGAGGCCCACCCGCGGCTCGACCTCCTGGTGATCGCCGCCGGCGCCCATCTCATCCAGCCGGCCGACACGTTCCGCGAGGTCAAGGCCCACTTCGACGTGGCCGACTCGATCCCCATGCAGGTCGCGGGACGCTCGGGGCGTTACGAGGACGCGGAGGCGCTCGCCAAGGGAGTCGGGCGCTTCGCGCGCGGCTTCGATCGCCTTCGCCCGGACTGGATCGTCCTGCTGGGCGATCGCATCGAGCCCTTCGCGGCCGCCGCCGCCGCCGCCGTCATGGGCCTGGCCATCGCCCACGTGCACGGCGGCGACCGGGCCGAGGGCGTCGCCGACGAGGCCATGCGCCACGCCATCACGAAGCTGTCACACCTGCACTTCCCCGCCACGCCGCAATCCGCCGAGCGCGTCATCCGCATGGGTGAGAAGCCCGAGTTCGTGCACGTGGTCGGCTCGCCCGCGATCGACGCCCTCGGCGCCATCGGACCCCTGCCCGACGCGATCTACGCGGAGCTGGGGTCCCCGCGCGTCGTGTTCCTGATGCACCCCATCGGGCGTCACGCCGAGCAGGAGGAGGCGGCGGCAGGACAAGTGCTCGACGCGCTCTCGGGCGAGCGGGTGCTGGCCCTGCACCCCAACCACGACCCCGGGCGCGACGGGATCGTCCGCGCCATCGAGCATGCCGACGTCCCCTCGCGGACCCACCTGCCCCGCGAGCACTTCGTCGGGCTCCTCAAGCGCCTGGCGCTGTGCGAGGCATCGGGCGTTCTCGTGGGCAATTCCTCCGCCGGCCTGATCGAGGCCGCCGCCCTGCGCCTGCCCGCCGTCGACGTGGGCCCGCGACAGAACGGACGCGAACGGGCGGGCAACGCGGTCCACAGCGTGGAATCGGCCTCGGGCGTGCGCGAGGCCCTGGCCGCCGCCCGGGCCCTCGATCGCTCCCAGCTCTCGCACCCGTACGGCGACGGGCGAGCCGGGGAACGGATCGCCGACCTGCTCGCCTCGACCGATCCGGGCGACGCGCGATTGCGCCGCAAGCTCTGCACGTATTGAGGCCCTGGCCCGCAGCGTCCGAGAACCGCCCGCCGCGCCGCCCTCCCGGCCCATCTGCTTCCCCCATTTCGCCGCCGCGAAAGTCCGACCCGCCGAGCGCCGATCCAAGGCAACGCGGCGTGACGGGCATGGCGCCCGCTAGCGCGAAGTCGACTCTCACGACGGAGCATGGCATGAGCGTTCTGGCGCAAGACAAAGAACAGGCCGTTACCAACGCGATCCGTGAGATCAGCCACATCGCCACGCTCCCCGAGATCACGATGAAGATCGTGGAATTGGTGGAGGATCCCAAGTCCACCGCCCAGGACCTGCACAAGGTCATCAGCAACGACCCGGCCCTCTGCTCGCGCATCCTCAAGGTCGTGAACAGCTCGTTCTACGGGCTCCCCGGGCAGATCGGCTCGATCAACCGCGCCATCGTCATGCTCGGGCTCAACGCCGTCAAGAACATCGCCATCGCCGCCAGCCTCGCCAAGCTCTTCCGTGGGGGCGAGCTGACGCACAACTTCTCCGCCCGCGACATCTGGTCGCACTGCAACGTCACCGCCGCCGCCGCCAAGATGCTCGCCAGCGCCCTCAAGCTCGGACTCTCCGACGAGGCCTTCCTGGGCGGGCTCATCCACGACATCGGCGCGTCACCGGCTTCCACCACCGACCCATGGAACTCCCCTTCGAGAACCGCACGCTCACCTGCCTCATCCACGTCGCCGACCGCGTCGCCGGCGACGTCACCGCCGGCTACCGCCTCGACCTCACCAGCACGCAGCAGGACCCGGCCGTCATGGAGCACCTCAAGCTCACCACCGAGCGACTCACCGACACGCGCGACCAGCTCAACGCCAACCTCAAGGACCTCACCGGGCTCCTGGGCTGATCGGCAACTCCCGCGCCGCCCGAGGCCCTTCCTGCGCCTCCGCGCAATTGCCGCCACAAAGCACCAACCATCGCCCGACCCCCACCCCGGGGTCGGGCGTTTTCACGCGCCCGATCTTCCAAAAACCTCAATACCCGGAGCGCTCACCTCCCGATAAGAAACTCAGACCAACCACGCCGCCGGGGTGAGAACCTTGTGTCGGCGTTACGAACTCTCTCTTTCTCCCTCCGGGCGGCCGCATGGAAACGTGTGGCCGCCTTTTTCGTCGGGTGCCCGCGCAGCCCAAAGCCCCGGCCACGAGGCCGGGACTCGGGAATCACGAGCTTGGGCCCGACCAGCCGTCAGCACCCTCCCTCGTACCGATCCAGGAAGAACAGCAGGTCGTTGATGTCCACCCCGTCGTCGAGCGTGCCCGTGCCCGAGCCATCGTCCACGTCCGCGCCCGGCGCCGACGCCTCGTAGATGCTCAGATAGAACAGCAGGTCGTTGATGTCCACGCCACCGTCGGGGATCCCCAGGCCCGAGCCATCGTCCACGTCCGCGGCACATCCATCCCCGTGGCAGAACGTTCGCGCGCCAAGGCCTCCCGTGTCGATCACGCCGTCGTTGTCGCAGTCCGCCCAAAGGCGGAAGTTGTACTGCACCAGGCCGCCCATGTTGGCCCCGGGAGACGGCGGCGTCGCGCCGGTGGTTCCGTTGCAGATCAGACGCAACGAGTCGGCGAGGTCGGTTCGAGCTACCACCGCGTAGAAGCCGGGCGGCAGATGCGCGCCGTTGCCCGTCAGCGTGATGTCGCGCGACCACGCCGCGCCGGCAGAGCGTGGCAGCGTCACCGTCGCCGCGTCGGTCACGTCCTGCCATTGCAGCGAGCGCGTGATCCAGTACCACAGGGTGACGCCCTCGCCGCCCAGTCCACCCGCGGCGTTGGTGTACACCGGCCCATAGAAGCGCAGCCGTACGCTCTGCGTCCCCTGGCTGAACAGGCTGTTGAGCAGCGGGCTGCTGGGCGGCGTGTCCGAGCCCCAGTCGTCCGCGTGCTCGGGGGCGCAATCCTCCGCGTGAAGGTGGTACGGCACGAGCCCGACCGCGCCGCCGCCAAGACCTGACGATACCTGGGGGTAATACGGCGCTTGATACGAACCGCTGGAGGAGGGCGAGAGAGTGATGGTCGGGGCGCCCGCGTGGCAGGGCGTGCTTGCGGTGTCGTACGGGTATGTGTTCACGTTGCCCGACCACGCGCCCGCCGAGGAGCCCGTGCCGGCCGACCCGTTGACGATCACCTGCGTGTTCAGCCCCGCGCCCTCGTCGAAGGTGATGGAGCCGTATGGCCCCAGGTTGCCACCGATCCGAATCAAGGTGGTCGAGGCGACGGGCCTGCAGAACGCCCGAATGGTCGCGTACTCCGTGCTGACCCCGCTGTTGAGGTCCCCCGCGATAAGGATGCCGCACTCTTGCAGGGGATTCGAGAATGGCTGGATGGCACCGAACATCAGGCGGCCGGAGAAGTCGCCGGTTCGCGTCTTGAACAGGTGAACGATCCCGTCTCCTTCGCCAGTGTCCGGCAGGCTGCTGCCGCTCACCGTGAAATCGGCCGAGATCGCGTTGGCGACCGTCGAGAAGAGCCCATCCTTGGCACGGATCGGAAAGAGGTTCATCGCGTTCTGCAACCCACTGTTCGGGTCATCGTTCGCGGCGTCCCAATGGGCGGATGTGATGTTGCCCGAGACGTCGATGCTGTTGATGGAACCGGCTACCGCCAGGACCCTCGCGGTGAGGTTGCCGGAATCGACGACGACATCGCCAATGTTGCCGGCCACGGCGCGAACTTCTCCACCAAGATCTCCGCTCGTGGTTCTTACCTTCGAGAGCTTGCCGTTGAAAAGGACGACCGCGGAGTTGGCCGAGATGGACCCGCACACTACGGTGAATGGCTCGACCGCCCCGGCGCCGTAGTTCGCAGCGACTTGCCCCGCATAGCCGCCCTCGTGATCGACCGTTCCCGCGACTTCGAGGCGATAGATCGCCTCTACCCTGTGGTCGCGCTTGCCAACCGACCCCGTCAAGTGGCGTCCGATCCGTCCGTAGATCGCGATCTTCGGGCTCCCCGCGGCGTCGACGTTGACCCCGGCCCAGTCGCGCCCAGCGCTGCCCGTAACGGCCTGGCTGCAGTCAGACTGCGACTCCGAGACGCCGAGGAGGAAGTCGATGGTGCCCGATGGCGCGGTTCCTGAGAAGGAGAGCGCCCCGATGTCCACGTCGGACGCGGCGGTGACCACGATGCGGTTGACCGAAGTGCTGTACAAGGGGATCGTGAAGCTCGCACCCGAGTTGGGTGTGTCCACACGCACCGACGTTGAGCCCACGAACTGCTCAACCCTGTACGTCGTCGCCTCCGCGACCATGCAGGGAAGTGCCAAAGCGGTGGCAGCGACGACGAGAAGCTCCGTCCTCATGTGAACCTCCGTGAAAAAATGACACCAAAGGCGCTCGTCTACCGACGACTCCGCAAGAACAGGGACATCATGGCTATGGGGAATACGCCAAGTGTGCAGGGTGAAGGCACCGCGGCCGCGATTCGGAGCCCTTGAATACTCACTCGCTCCGTGGGTGTGTACGTTCCGATCGCCGTGTGCAGGAAATCTGCCGCGAGCGTCGAGGAGTCGCCCGCAGCAGAGCCCTCCGTCGTTCGGTACATGGGCACGCCTGTGACGAAATCGTTGAAAACGTCCTCGCACCACTCCCTCGCTCCGCCGCTCGTGTCGTAGAGCCCCCACGGCGAGGTCGACTGCGGGTACGAGCCCAGCGGGATTGCCCACTCCGCCCAGTTGTTGGCCGGATCGTGGTA
>JBGAOG010000162.1:4491-4860 GCA_044221985.1 Phycisphaerales bacterium | reverse complement strand
CGCGAGAAGATGGGCATCCCCAAGCGCGAGCAGGTCGTCGACCGCGTCAAGGACGCCCGCGACGGGCAGCAGGACGCCAAGAAGCAGTTCGCTTCCGCCCTCGACGAGTTCCTCGCCGTCACCGGCGCCTCCGGGGGCGACCTCGAGGCCAGGTACCGCAAGCTCAGCAAGTCCTACGACGCCGCCGAGGGCAAGGCCGGAGCCGTGCGCGATCGCATCAAGTCCGTGGACGCCGTGGGCGTGGCCCTCTTCAAGGAGTGGCGTGCCGAACTCGACCAGTACACCGACGCCAACCTCCGCGCCAGCAGCGAACGCCTCATGCAGCAGACCCACGAGAAGTTCGACAAGCTCATGGACTCCATGCGAACC
>JBGAOG010000162.1:0-4481 GCA_044221985.1 Phycisphaerales bacterium | reverse complement strand
CTTTTTGCCGAGTGGCAGACCGAGCTCGGCCAGTACTCCGACCCCAACCTCCGCGCCGGCAGCGAAAGCCAGATGAACGACACCAAGGCCCGCTACGCGCAGCTCATCGGGGCCATGCGGGCCGCATCCAGCAAGATGGACCCCGTGCTCGGCAAGTTCAAGGACCAGGTCCTCTTCCTCAAGCACAACCTCAACGCCCAGGCCGTCGCCTCGCTCCAGAACACCGCCACCCAGATCCAGGGCGACGTGGGGCGCCTGATCCAGGAAATGCAGGCCTCCATCGACGAAGCCAACAGCTTCATCCAGCACATGTCCTCGGCGGGCACCTGATCGGGTTCCGATCGCATGCTGCCCTTGCCCTGTTCGGGAGTCCCCCGGACCCGAGGGGTCGGCATCGCCCGCGCCGCAAGAACCCGCGCCCCGCACCGCCGATACTATCGAACATGAACCGATCGCTCGCCATCCTCGCCGTCGCGTTGCTCGCGTTCCTGCCCGGCTGCCAGTCCACCTCGCCCTGGGAAAAGAACTACGACGGCGTGCGCCTGGGCCCCACCGCCCAACCGGCCGACGTCACCGTCCGCGAGGTCCCCTGGGAGCGCCTGGCCAACACCCGCGCCGAGCTCGAACAGTCCATCGTCAAGAGCGACATCCACCCCGATGAGTGGACCGCCCCGCAGCGCGAACAGTTCAAGGCCACGCTCCTCCGCGGGCTCCAGGTCTCCGAGCCCGCCGCCAACGTCGAGATCCTCGGCCGCAGCGATTTCAAGAGCACCGAGCACGTCAAGCCCAACGGGGGAGACCTCGTTGGCTGGGCCGCCAGGATCGGCGCCAACCGCGTGATCTGGACGCGCCGCGGGCTGGGCAAGGTCACCACCGTGACCCGCGAACCCGTCTGGACGTACACCTCCGGAGCCGACTACTTCCGCGACGATGTCGACGGCCGCCGACGCACCGTCACCTACAGCGAGTCCACCACCACCTGGGTCCCCGTGGTGATCCAGGCCGACGAGACCGCCTGGGTCGCCTACTTCCTGCGCGTGCTCCCGGGGGCGACTGGGAGCCGATAGGCGCCCCAGCCTCACCCGCGACCCGCCGCGCGGAGGAACGCGTCCATGTAACGCTCCGCGAACACGCCCACCGCGTGGCTCGTCTCCTCCGCCCCGCGTCCCCACAGCGAGGCCAGCGGGGGATCGAAATCGGGCTCGCCCTGCACCACGTACCGCCCTTGCACGGCCAGCAGGCTGGGCAGCTTGTCCCCCCAGTACGCCGCCAGGGCGTTGCGCTCGGGCGCGCCCATGGAGATGGTGGGAATCGCCCGCAGCTCGTCGTGGTTGAGGTACCACAGGTCGCCGCAGACCACGATGTCACCGCGGGCCGAGCCCTTGCTCGCCAGCATCCGCTCGCGCAGCCCATACGCCAGCGGGCGATCCTCCCGCTCCGCCGCCAACGTGCTGCCCGTCACGATGAGCGCCAGCTCCCGCGGCATCGCGCCTCCTGCCCGTCCACCGCGACGCCCGAGAACGTTCGGTTCGGGTCTGGGGGGTTGGAAATGACGGGGCTCGGGGCGCAGACCCCGTCGGATTTCCCTACCCCCGCGCGGATCCGAAGGCAAAGATACCACAACCCCATCCCGCACGGGGAGGCCGCCCTCATGTCCACCGACGAGCACATTCCTCCCGCGCCCCCCGACAAGCCCCAGGCCGCCGTCGCCGAGCGCCCCGCGCGCACGCCGCCCCGCCAACTCCCCCAGTTCCGCGTCCTCCTTCACAACGACGATAAGAACGACATGGTCCACGTCGTGGGGACGCTCATCGAGCTGGCCTCGCTGGAGAAGCAGAAGGCCGTGCTCGTGATGCTCGAGGCCCACACCCAGGGCGTCGCCCTCGTCCTCGTCACCCACAAGGAGCGGGCCGAGCTGATCCAGGAGCAGTTCGCCAGCAAGAGCCTCACCGTCACGATCGAGCCGGCCGAGTAGCCCGCGTGTGCCGGGCGGCCCGGACTGGCCGCCTCGAATACCCCGCCCGCCCCGTCAAGGCGATTTCCCGCCCATTCGAGTTCTCGGCACCCGGCGAGCCCGCAGCTTCCTCGCCCGCGCCGCGCGCCCTCTCCGCGGCACACGCCTCGCCCCGAGCGATCCGCGACGTCCGCATTCCTCACGCGGGCCAAGCCCCGCCCCGACCACGCCGATCCCTTCCTCGTCGCGGTTCGTCCCCGGCACCCCGGGTACGCACCACCGTCAGGGGCGGCGTCGAGCCTCCCGGCGAGCGTGGCGACCGGAGGGAGAGAGAGCCCATGCGCACCATTCGTCTCGGCGATCTTCTCGTCAAGCACGGCGTCCTCACCGAGAAGCAACGCGACCACGTCCTCAACGCCCAGAAACTCCGCGCCAAGCCCTTTGGCGCCCTGGCCGAGGAGCTCTTCGGCGTCGACCCCGACCAGGTCGAGAAGGCCTGGGCCGAGCAGTTCGCCGCCCTCAGCGTCCCCATCGACCCACGCGCCTACCACGTCAACCCCGAGGTCCTCGGGCTGGTCGAGCGCCGCCAGGCCTGGCAGTTCCGCATCCTGCCCCTGGAACTCAACCGCGAGGGGCTCGTCGCCTGCACCACTCAACTGCACCTGCCCCGCGCCCTCAAGTTCGCGGGTTGGAAGCTCCACCACGCCTGCCAATTCGTCCTGGCCGACCCCGTCCATCTGGCCGAGGCCATGCAGAACCACTACCCCATGCCCGGGATGGGCCCCGAGGTCATCATCGGGACCGGCATCGCGGTGTGATGGGACGGGCCGGGGGCCCTACCCTCCGCCCGTGACGCAACGATCGACCAGCAAAGGGGTTAGGCCAGCCCGCAATCGCGGCGTGCGCTCCGTCTCCTTCGTCAGCCTCGGCTGTCCCAAGAACCTCGTGGATTCCGAGAAGATGCTCGGGCTGCTCGCCGAGAGCGGCCTCCTGCCCGTCTCCTACGACCCCGAGGCCGGCTTCGCCGGCGCCGACGCCGTCGTCGTCAACACCTGCGGCTTCCTCGAAGCCTCCAAGGACGAATCCCTCGGTGTCATCAAGGAGGCCATCGCCGCCAAGGAGCGCGGCGAGGTCCAGCGCGTGGTCGTCGCCGGGTGCCTCGTCCAGCGCCACCGCGCCAAAATGCTCGAATGGGCCCCGGGCATCGACGCCATGGTCGGCGTCTTCGACCGCGACCGCATCGTCGAGGCCGTCAAGGGTCCGCAGAACCCCGCGACCCCCACCCGCGCTCGCTCGCCCCACGACCCCGACGCCCCAAGGTACTGGATCAACGCCAACGCCCTCACCGCCGCCAGGGAGCGCGGGATCGAAACGACCGGCCTCACCGTCCAGGGCAAGGACGCCAAGGGCGTCGGCTATTTCGAGGACGACTCCGCCCGCCTCCGCCTCACCCCGCGCCACTACGCCTATCTCCGCGTCTCCGAAGGGTGCAACCAGAACTGCGCCTTCTGCACCATCCCCTCCATCCGCGGCAAGATGCGCAGCAAGCCCCTCGACCGCATCGTCGCCGAGGCCCGAGAGCTCATCCGCGACGGCGCCTTCGAACTCCTCCTCATCGGGCAAGACACCACCAGCTACGGCGATGACATCGGCACGGGCCTGTCCTCAACCGCCTCCGCGCCCGCGGAGGGAGCGGCGAGCCTTCGAACCGGGGGTGGTCTGCCGCTCCTCCTCCGTTCCCTCTCCGACGCCATGGACGCCGAAGGCTGCAAGGGCTGGCTGCGCCTCATGTACGCCTATCCCACCACCTTCTCCGAGGCCTGCATCGACGCCTTCGCCCAACTCTCCCAGCGCGGGCGCCTCCTGCCCTATCTCGACATCCCCCTCCAGCACGCCTCCGACCGCATGCTCAAGGCCATGCGGCGCCACGTCACCGCACGCCGGCAGGAAGACCTGATCTGCGAGCTCCGTCAGCGCGTGCCGGGCATCGCCATCCGCACCACCTTCATCTCCGGCTTCCCCGGCGAAACACCCGGGGACCACCAGGAGTTGCTCGAGTTCATCCGGCGCATGAAGTTCGAGGCGGTAGGGGTGTTCGAGTATTCCCCCGAACCGGGCACGCCCGCGGGCACGATGGAGAAGGACGCCGCCCTCGCCGTGCCCGGCGCGGAGAAGACCCGCCGGCGCGACGAGGTGATGCAGGCCCAGCAGGAGGTCGCATACGCCCGCGCCGCCGACCTCGCCAGCGCCTTCAACGAACGCAGCCCGACCGCCGGCGGCACCCAGCTCGACGTCCTGATCGACGCCCCCATGCGTGCCGGGGCCATCGCCACCCCCGGCGTGGGCAAGGGCGGCAAGCTCTACGCCGGGCGGACCTACTTCCAGGCCCCGCAGATCGACGCCATGACCTTCGTCCAGTCCAAGGACACGCTCTCCCCGGGCGAAGTCGTCCGCTGCACGATCGTCGCCAGCGACGGCTACGACCTCATCGCCAAGCCCGTCGAGGAGATCGAAAAAAAGATCTCGC
>JBGAOG010000161.1:0-5047 GCA_044221985.1 Phycisphaerales bacterium | reverse complement strand
CACATCTCGCGCCCGGCCCTGAACTGCACGCCCGCGCGCCGCAGCTTCTCGCCCGCCGCCCCCATGGCCTGGACCGCGGACTCGAGCGGATCCCGCGCCGGCTCCACGCCCTCCACGCGCGCACGCCCCGTGAACCAGTCCTCGACCACCAGGCGCGGACGGCTGGGGCCCGCGGCGCCCGCCTCGCGCGCCGCCGCCGCGTTCGACGAGCCCCCCGCCGCCGGCTCCGGGATGGGCGGGGGCGTCGCCGCGGCACGGACGAATACCGGCTCGGGCTCGTTCGGCGCGCCCACGGGCGGGGCCGCGCCTCGCATCGAGGGCAGCTCGACGGGCTTGAGGGCGAAGGGGTCGCCGGCCCGCCGGACGAACTCGAGGTCGTCGAGCATCTGGCCCGCCGTCGCGTAGCGCTTGTCGTAGTCCGTCATGGCGCGCCGGATGATCCAGCGCAGCGCCTCGGGGCTGGGCTTGGCGAACGGGGAGAGCACGCCGTGGGCCGGGAACGAATCCTCGAGCACGGCGTAGAAGACCGCGCCGGCGCCGTAGAGGTCGAAGCGCGTGCCGTCGACCTCGTGGACCTTCACACCCTTGAGCGCCATGCGCACCATCTCGGGATCGCGGAAGTACTCGGTCCCGTGGGTGGTGAGGGTCATGGCGCTGTGGAGGGGCGTGACGAGCCCGAAGTCCACGAGACGCGCCCGCTCCCCGTCGACGATGATGTTGTCGGGCTTGACGTCCTTGTGCCACAACCCGCCCTGGTGGTAGCGTTCGAGCGTGCGCAGCAGGTCGGCGATGTAGCCCATCGCCAGGCGCAGCTGCGGGACTTCGAGCCCCGCGCCGGCGCCCTGGGCGTGCAGGTGCTTGGTGACCAGCGACAGGCTCTGCCCGGGCACGTACCGCATCACGTAGTAGAACCGCTCCGACGAAAGCTCGTGGTCCAGGATGAGCCCGAGCTTCTTGGCCGCGTCGAGCGAGCGGCTCTCACGCACGATCTGGGGCAGGCTGCTCCCGTCGCCCAGGGAGAAGCTCTTGACGACGACCTCGCCCACGTCGCCGAACCCGGCGCGCGCCAGGGCCGCCCGCTTGATCGGGTCCGGGCGCGCGACGTAGAGCTTGCTGCCCGAGCCCCCCGTGGGCAGCGAGCCGGTGATGGCGTACCCGTCGAAGATGCCCGTGCGCCCGGGCGGGGCGTCGGCGGGCGGGGCCTGGCGCAGCATCTCGGGCAGGCGGTCCTCCACGCCCTCGACCACGCCCCTCATCATGAACAGGCGGGCCGGGTTGCCGATGGCCAGGCGATACACCCGATGCCCCATGTTCGTCAGTTCCTGCTGCACGCCGCGCCCGTAGTGCTGGGCGCGGCTCCAGCGCCCCACCACCAGGTTGGCGACCGTCAGCACGACGTAGAACAGCAGCACGATCGCGGCCCCCACCAGGCGGAACGCGTCCCCGATCTCCCGCCCCACGAACGTGCCCACGTGCCGGATCACGCGCCATATCACCTTCACCAGCCCCACGAACACGAACACGAGCACGGTGATGGCCAGCGCCGCCACGATCAGCCCCAGGATGATTTCGCCCGCCTGTGCCATGCGACGCTCCCGTCCGCGGCGCCCGGGCTCCCCCGAACGCCCCCCGACGGCTCACACCAGCCGCCGCTCCTGGTCCATCCGCCTCAACTCCATCTGGCGGTGGTAGATCTCCGCGATGGCGTCGTCGAAGGACGCGTCGTCGGCCATCTCCCCGTCGGCGCGAGCGCCCGCGGCGCTCCCAGGAACCTTGTTGGGCGTCAACTCCAGCCCGTTTCGCGCCGCCTCGCGGGCCTCCTCGTCCGTGAAGCTGTACGTCCGGATGACGTCGCGCAACCGTTGCCGCAGGGCCTCGCGCACCTTGGCCAGGCGCCGGCTGACCGTCGGCTCGCTGATGCCCAGCGCCGACGCCACCTCGCGCCCGGCCTTGTTCTCCAGCACACGCATGCGGTAGATCGCAAAGTCCGCAAACTCGGACTGCTTTTCCACCAGGCGGATCGCCGCCTCCACCTTCGCCCGGAACACCGACGCCTCGTACGCGTCGTCCACGCGCTGCGTCGCCGAAGCGACCATCCAGGACTCGTCGAGTTCCACGGCCTTCTTGGACCCGCCTCGCTTCTGCGCGTTGCGGCGGTCCATCTCGTCGCCCAGGACATGCTTAGCGATCGCCAGCAGCCACGTGGAGAACCGAGCCCCGCGCGCCGGGTCGTAGCGGTCCAGCGATTCCGACAGGGCCGCCAGCGTTTCCTGGGAAAGGTCGCGGACGGTTTCCACCCCGATGCGTCCGCGTCCCCACTTCATGAGCTGGGCGCGGACGACCGGGCCGAACGTCTCCCACAATTCAAACCAGGCGGCCTGGTCGTTGGCCTTGAGGCGCCCGATGAAATTCGTCGTCAGCGATGAGAGCATTCCCCTGCCCTGCTCCTCGACCTGGTGAACGTCGCACTCCCGCGGAACAGTATGCGAACATCGGCCCAGGGGCCCTGCGGCTGGAACATTCCGCGCTCGCCGAGGGTGAATATGGAAAAGGCGCACGGGCGTGAAACCCGGCGCGCCGGCTTCCCAAGCACTCTCCGGAACCCGAGATTTCGCACGCTCGCTCGCGTGCCGGGAGCCGGGAAGGACGGGGGTACCGTCGGAAGGAGTGTTGCCATGTGCCTCATGAAGGGAATCGTCCGTTACGCGGTCATCGCCGGGCTCGTGGGCGGGGCGGCGGCCCTGATCGCCGGGCCCGAGCGCCTCAGCGCCCTCTTCTCGCAGACGCGCCAGAAGATCAACGCCCACATCGATGCGCAGATCGACGACCCGGTCGCGCTGCGCTCCCAGCTCAAGGACCTCGAGCAGGAGTATCCCCAGCGCATCGAGGCCGTCCGCAAGGACCTCGCGGAAGTCCAGGCCCAGCAGGCCCAGCTCCAACGCGAGCTGCAGGTCTCCGAGCGCGTGGTGGACCTCGCCCGCAACGATGCCGACCAGATCCAGGACCTGATCTCCCGGGGCGAGACCGCGCAGGTCTCCTCGGCCGCCGATGGCAGGGCCAAGGTCGTGCGCGTGGTCTTTGCCAACGAGACGCTGAACCTGCAGGACGCGTACGCGAAGGCCAACCAGGTGCGCCAGGTCCACAACGCCTACGTCACGCGCGTCGAGGACATCCAGCGCGACCTGTCCTACCTCGCCCAGCAGGAGGAACGCCTCTCGAAGCTCGCCGAGCAGATCCAGGGCGAGTACGCCGACTTCCAGACCCAGGTCTGGCAGCTCGACCGCCAGGTGGACACGATCTCGCGCAACGACCGGCTGATCTCCATGATGGAGAAGCGTGAGAAGACCATCAGCGAGCAGAGCCGCTACAGCGCCGGAAGCCTCGAGCAGGTCCAGTCGCGATTCGCCGACATCCGCGCCCGCCAGGACGCACGCCTCAAGACCCTGGGCACCGCGTCGAGCACCTCCAGCTATGAGGACCGCGCCAAGTACGACATCGAGGGACGCCGCCCCGACGCCCTGACCCCGCTCAAGGAGCTCCCCGCCAAGCCCGCGGTCATCGAGATCCGTCCCGGCGACGCCGCGCCGCGGACGACCAGCACCAAGGTCTGATCACCGCAACGTCGAACCGCCACAACGCCGATCCCCGCCGGGACCGGCGTTGTTTCCTTCGATCCCGAGCCCGGGCGCCAACGCGCCGGGCCCCGTCATCTCCTCGCCGTCACGTCCAGGCTCGTGATGTAGTCGCTGGGCTTGCTCCCCTCGGGCAGCGCCGCCACGATCCTCTTGTACAGCGGATCGTCCCAGTCCTCCATCGCCTCGATATACGCCGGCTTGGCCGCAAACCTCGCGCCCGTGAGGCCCGCCGCCCGCACGTGCCCCTCCGTCACGCTCACCAATTCCGCCCCCGCCACGCACCCGACCAGCGCTTCCACGTCCCGCACCACCGCCTCGGGCAGCGGCCGGAGCAGCGCCAGGTCCGACACCGCCACGCGCCCGCCCGGGCGAAGCACCCGCGCGATTTCCCGCCATGTCTGGGCCTTGTCCGGCGACAGGTTGATCACACAGTTGGAGATCACCACGTCCACGCTCGCGTCCGCCACCGGCAGATGCTCGATCTCCCCCAGGCGAAACTCCACATTCTCCAGCCCGCTCTTCTCGCGATACAGCGGCGTAAACCGCCTGGCGCGCGAGACCATCTCAGGCGTCATGTCCACGCCGATCACCCGCCCCGTCGCGCCCACCTTCGCCCCCGCGATGAAACAGTCGAACCCCGCCCCGCTCCCCAGATCCAGCACCACCTCGCCCTCAGCCAGCGACGCCAACGCCGTCGGATTCCCGCACGACAGCCCCATGTTCGCGCCCTCGGGCACGCTCGCCTGCTCCGCCCCGCTATACCCGATCGCCGCGGCCAGTTGGTCGCCCGAAAACGTGGCCGGACCGCAACATCCGCCCCCACCACAGCACCCCCCTCCCGAGCCTCCCGCCGAGCCCGCTTCCCGTGCCGGACCGCCCTCGGTCCAGCCACCCTTCTCCGCGATCGTCGCGTACCCCTCACGCACCTTCTCTCGAACGGCGTCCGGATCGATCCGCTTCGTTCCCTGAAGCGCCTCGCCCGCGCAGCATCCGTCGTCGCAACCGCAATCACGCCCGGGTTTCTCGCCCGTCATCGTCGCACCTCCTGGGTTGTCCCCGGCGCGGGAGCGCCGAGGCAGCTTTCCACGAACTCGCGAATCTCGTCACGCACGCGCCGGGCGCACGCCAGCGACTCGTCCTCGCTCCGGGCCGATTCCGCCAGCCGCGGCGGGTCGTCGAAGCCGGCATGCACCACGCGTCTCGCGGGAACGACCGGGCATGCCTCGCGCGCTCCGTCGCACACGGTCACCACCACTTCGAACACGCCGCCGATCTCCCCCGGCCGCTTCGATGTATGCCCCGAGATGTCGACGTCCGCCTCCGCCATCACGCCCACGCCCCTTGGATCGAGCCTCTTGGGCCGCGTCCCCGCCGAGTGCGCCACCACCAGGTCCCCCGCCAGCGCCCGCCCC
>JBGAOG010000160.1:0-5101 GCA_044221985.1 Phycisphaerales bacterium | reverse complement strand
AGATGCCGCGCTCCACCGGCCCGAGCACGCGCTCGAGCCACGTGCGCTCGCCCGAATACACGCGAGCGATGAACTCACCGAGCGGCTTGCCCAGCACGACGAGCAGCGCGGGGTGCGCCAGGTTCATGGGAGGGCCTCCCCCACGGGCGGGTCCCCGGGACCGGCCCGCAGCAGGCGCATCAGCGCCATGGCCGAGTCCGCCCAGGAATCCAGGTCCGCACGCACCACGGCGCCGCCCGCGAATCGCGCCGCGTCGAGCCGCTCCAGCAGCTCCGCACCCTGGCGCACCGATGCCTTGTTCGCGCCCAGGCGCTGGGCCAGCTCCCCCGGCGCCAGCGACGCGGCCGAGGGATGGACCCGATCCGCCAGGGCGAGGCGCACGTACCCCGCCAGTTCGTGGCAGGCGTCGAGGCCTGATCGCCCCGGCCCTGGGGCGAGGCGCAGGTCCCGAACGCGATGCTCGAGGGAATCCAGCAGGTCCACCCCGCGCCGCCGACGCCGCAGCGCCCACACGCCCGCCCCCCCCAGCGCGACGCCCGCCACCGACGCCGCCAGGACGACGGCTCGGGTCGAGGTCCGAGCGGGCGCCGCGTACGCCTCGCGGATCGTCCCTGGGTCGGGCGGGGCGTCCTTGGCCCCGTCGGGCAGAAGCGAGACCACGCGCACGGCGACGGGGGCGGTGCGGACCACGCCGTGTTCGCGCGAGGCGTCCCGCGTCCAGCCCACCTCGAACGTGGGCAGTGTGTACTCCCCGGGCAGGAAGGGTTCGAGGGTGAATGTCCGGACGCGCGTCGTTTCGAGGTCCGCACCGTTCGATGACGCGAGCGGCGCGCGGTCGTCCGTCGAGGTGATGGCGAACCCGCCCAGCTTCCCGTCCGCCGGCGGCAAGTCCACCCGCACGCCCGCCGGCGAGGTCACGCGCAGCGTCACGCGGAGCGACTGCGCCGCGTTCATCGTGGTGCGGTCGAGGGCCAGTTCCAATCGCACGGGCCCCGCCTCGACTCGTTGCATGCCGGTGGGGGCCCCGTCGGCGCAGGCCGGGCCACTCGCGCCCGCCAGGCAGGCCAGCGTTGCAGCCACGATGGAGCGCCAGGGGATCATGCCGTCCTTCGCCGCTCCCGCAACTGGAAGTACCGCGCCAGGTCGGGGACGAACGGCCGGGCCGTGGAGAGTTCCACGCGGTCGATCTTCGCTCGCGAGAAGAGCGCTCCGAGCTCCGTGTCGCGGGCCATGGCGGCGCGGGCATAGTCCTCGCGCACACGCCGCGACGACGTGTCCACCAGGCGACGCTCGCCCGTCTCCGCGTCCACCACCTCCACGAGGCCGACGCGGGGCAGCTCGCGCTCGCGCGGATCGACGATCTGCAGCGCGATCACCTCCTGCCTTCGGGCCAGCAGGCGCAGCGGCGACTCGAACGACTTCGCGCCCCCGGGGGCGAGGAAGTCCGAGATCAGGAAGACCGTCCCGCGCCGGCGGAGCACCTGCCCCAGGCGCAGGGCGGTCCGGGCGATGTCCGTGCCCCGGGCCCGGGGCTCGAAGTCGAGCAGTTCCCGCAGCACCCGCAGCGAATTGGAACGCCCCTTGCTCGGGGGCAGGAAGAGCTCCACGTCGCTCGTGAACAGGCACAGGCCCACGCGGTCGTGGTTCGCGCCGGCCGAAAGCGCGAGCACCGCCGCGGCCTCGATGGCGACGCGGCGCTTGAGCCGGGCCCCGGCTCCGGGGGCCGACGAGAACTCGCCCGAGCCCGAAAGATCCACCGCCAGCACCACGCTCAGCTCGCGCTCCTCGACGAAGCGCTTGACGAAGGGGTGCCCGGCCCGGGCGGTCACGTTCCAGTCGATCGCCCGCACGTCATCCCCGGGCTCGTACTCGCGCACGTCGGCGAACTCGATCCCGCGTCCCTTGAATGCCGTGTGGTACTCGCCCGCGAACAGGCCCTCCACGCGACGGCGCGTCCGCACCTGCAAGCGCCGCACTTCCCGCATCAGTTCCTCGGTGAGCATGGGCGATGGGCTCCGCGGCACGTCACGGGACCGGGATGTGGTCGAGCACGCGCCGCACGATCTGGTCGGCGTCGACCCCCTCGGCCTGGGCCTCATAGCTGGTGATCACGCGGTGTCGCATCACGTCCATCGCGACGCTCTTGACGTCCGCCGGCGTGGCGAAGGCCCGCCCCTGGATCAGCGCGTGCGCCCTGGACGCGATGGCCAGGTTGATGCTCGCCCGGGGCGAGGCGCCAAACTCGATCAGACGCCCCACGTCCAGCCCGAATTCCGCGGGCGAACGCGTGGCGTGCACCAGGCTCACGATGTAGTCCTTGATCCGATCGTCGAGACGCACCTGGTCCACCAGCCGGCGGGCGGCGTCGATGGCCTCGAGCGTCACCGCAGGCTCGACGCTGGTGGGCGGGCGGGTCGTCGCCATGCGATCGACGATCGCCCGTTCTTCGCCCCGCGAGGGGTAGCCCACCTTCAGCTTGAGCATGAACCGATCCACCTGGGCCTCGGGCAGGGGGTAGGTCCCCTCCTGCTCGATGGGGTTCTGCGTCGCCAGCACCAGGAACGGCTGGTCCAGCGGGTAGGTCGTGTCGCCGATGGTGACGCGACGCTCCTGCATCGCCTCCAGCAGGGCCGACTGCACCTTGGCCGGCGCGCGGTTGATCTCGTCGGCCAGCACGATGTTGGCGAAGACCGGGCCCTTGCGCGGGGTGAACGTCCCGTCGCGGGGGTTGTAGATCAGCGTCCCGATCAGGTCGGCGGGCAGCAGGTCGGGCGTGAACTGGATCCGGGCGAACCTGGCGTGGATGGCCCGGGCCAGCGTGTTCACCGTCAGCGTCTTGGCCAGACCCGGAACGCCTTCGAGCAGCACGTGCCCGCCCGTCAGCAGCCCCAGGATCAGGCGCTCCACCATCTCCCGTTGACCCACGACCACCCGCTCGACCGTGGAGAGCAGGTTGGCGATCGTCGCGGACGCGGACTGGATCTGCGATTCGAGTTCGGTCGTGCTCATGCGCTGGTCCAACGCTGCCCGGTCCGATGACCGGGATGCTCTGCTGCCCTGATACTCCGGATTGGGCTTCCGGGCCGCCCGCGGTTGGGATGCGCCAGCCGCGTTTGTCCGTCATGCCCCGCCTTTGCGGCGTGAGGATAGACGCCCGCACCGCGTTGTTCGCGGGCCGGGGAGGGCGCACCGGGCCCGAATAGGTCCCGGACGGACCCTCGAAGCCAAGGGCGCGGGCGTTGGGCGGGGGGCTTCGCGGGGCGGGGCCGGGGTCTAGCAGCCGCCCTCGTAGTGCTCCAGGAAGAAGAGCAGGTCGCTGATGCCCACGCCGCCGTCGGGCGTGCCCGTCCCGCTGCCGTCGTCGAGATCGGCGGCGATGAGGCCCTGCTCGTAGAGGGAAAGGAAGTACAGCAGGTCGCTGATCGTGACGCCGCCGTCGGGCGTGCCCGTGGCGCTTCCGTCGTCGAGGTCGGCGGGGCAGGCGGGCGCCGTGGCCGTGAAGAACGCGGCGGGCGCGCCGACGGGATCGACCTTGGTTCCGCCGCTCGAGCCCATGCTGAGGTAGTACCTGATCTGGGAGCCGGGCGTGGCGGCGGGGATGGTCGCGGTGTACCGCGTGCCCGAGAGGGGCGTGAGGGGCGCGGAGGTGAAGGCCCCGGAGTCGACCGAGTAGAAGAGCTGCCCGCTCCCACCCGTGACGGTGAGCGTCCGCGACGAGATGTCGGCGATGAAGCTCGTGGACGTGCCCAAGTTGAGCTGGGCGGGCGTGCCCGAGGGATACAGGAACGAGATCCCGTTGGGCACGTCAAAGGCCTCGGTCGCGGCCGAGACGCTGGTGCTGGCCGAACTCGCCGAGAGCCCCAGCCCGCGTTTGGCGAAGGCCCACCACAGGGTGTTGGCGTTGGTCCCGCCGCTGAAGGCCAACTCGCCCGAGATGATGGCGGCGCGTGCCTGGACCATCGTGGGGTTGGACGGGCTGAGCTTCATCCCGTCCAGGGCCAGGCGCATGATCATGTCGTTGGCGGCAAAGCCGTAGCGGTGGTGGAGGGCGGCCCGGGCTTCCCAAAGGGCCATGCACCACAGCTCGCCCGTGTTGTGGGGATCGGCGGTCGAGTTGGGGATGAGCGAACTCCGCGGGACGCCCGGGGTGAAAACGGCGGTGGCGATCGTGCGATAGGTTTCGGGGTTCTTGAGCGGGTCGGTGCAGTACGGGAAGCGCCGGATGCCGAAGTAGTAGTTCTGGGTAAAGCCCGAGAGCATGTAGGAGGCGTACGACCCTGCCGGGTAGATCCCGTCGGGGTCCATCCCGTCGTTCGAGGTCAGGCACAGCCCGAAGAAGTCGCTCCAGCCCTCGCCCATGCCCGAGGGCTGGGCCCCGGAAAGCCCGTTGACGAGGCGGATGGAGACGCCGTGCGCGTGCTCGTGGTAGACCACGTTGGCATCGAGACAGCCGTCGCGGTCGGGCGTGGGCCCGCTGAAGACGTACATCTGGACCCGCGCGCTGCTGCCGTCGGTGTGCGTCCCGCTGAAGTTGGCGTTGTTGAACCCCGAGGAATCCTGGCAGTCGTCCTTGACCGCGTCGTTTCCCAGGCCCAGGCCGGAGAAGTTGATCGTCTGGAAATTGCGGGCGGCCTCGTTGAAACCCAGCGCATAGAGGCGATCGTGGATGTCGTTGGCGAGGTAGAACTGCTGCACGACCGCCGCGTCCTTGTATCCCGACGGGGCCAGGGTGGTCAGGTCGATCGGGAAGTCGAAGACGCGCCCGGCGCCGCCGTTGGGGCGGGGCAGGTCGGGCGTGTTGGGGGTGCCGTCCGAGTCCGTGTGGGCGTCGCAGTTGTTGCCCAGGGTCTCCATCGCGCCGTCGTTGATCCAGCCGTTGGGCGAGTAGGGGATCATGTCCGCCGGGGTCTTGGTGATCAGGACTCGGGAGACCTCGGGCGCTTGGGTCGCGCCCGGGGCGCTCAGCCCGGGCATCATCGGGCGCGGCGACTCGGTCGTGTACACCCGCATCGTGATCGGCTGGGTGCTGAACGCCGGGCAGGTGGCCTACTTCGTCATCCCGAACCGGCTCATCCAGTACGCGCTCGGCTTCAGCTGGGCG
>JBGAOG010000015.1:0-39779 GCA_044221985.1 Phycisphaerales bacterium | reverse complement strand
AGCGAGCTGGGGACCTCGGTGCGCCCGATGTTGTACTCGTAGGCAACGGAGCCGCGCCCGAGAACGCGGTTGAAGGGGTCGGGCCCGGCGTAGGCGGGGTTATTCACCGCACCGATGCGGACGAAGTCGATCCCGGTGAGGGGGTCGACGTCGGCGCGGGCGGCGGGGGCCGCCATGCTTACACAGGCCAAACCCAGCAAGGCGAGCGCAACGCGAGCGCGGCGAGAGCGAGTCTCCATGCCCCCACTATGCGCCATGCCGGCCCAAATGCCAGGAAACGGGCGAGAATTACTTGGCCCGCGCGGAAGCGAGCGCGGGCTTGGCCGCCGGGGCAGGTTGGGGATTGACCTGCGTCGCGGGCTTGGCGCCCTCGCCCGGCCTCTCCCCCTGGCTCTTGATGATCCCCCAGATGTGATCGATGGACTTGACGGTGTTCTGCGTCGCCTCGCGCATGGCCGACAGGCTCGTGTGGATCTGCTCGGTCGCGCTGGCCGTCTGCTGGGCCAGGCGTTTGACCTCTCCCGCCACGACCGCGAACCCGCGTCCGGCCTCGCCCACGCGGGCGGCCTCGATGGTCGCGTTCAGGGCCAGCAGGTTCGTCTGGTCGGCGATGCGTTCGATGGCCACGGACATGCTCGCGATCTGCTGCGTCGCCTGGGCCAGCTTGTCCACCACCTCGCGGGCCTTGCGGAAGTCGTCCTCGAGTTCCAGGCGGCGCTTCTCGGCGACGGTCAGCTCGCGCGTCTTCTGGTCCATGCCCATCGTCGCCGCGTTGATGGACTTGGCCGCCCGGCGGAACGAGCCCAGCATCCCGTTGGGGAGCACGCGCCGGAAGAACTTGCCCTTGCTGGCGTACTCGAGCGACGCCGTCGCCTCGCGCACGAACGCGTCGGTCATGTCCAGCAGGTGGTTGATCCCGTGGAGCAGTTCTTCGGTGCGCGGATCGGCGTGGATGTTCAGGATCCGCGCCTCCATGTCGCCCTTGGCTGCCGCCTGGCAGACGTTCACGGCCTCCCCGATCCAGTCCTTGGAGTGGTCGATGGGGGGCGCGTCGGGCTGGGCGCCCGTCGCGGAATCGGGGGTGGGCGGGGCCCAGGTCTTGCGCCAGGTGGTCATGGTCGGCCTCCGGTGCTCACGCCAGCGTGAACACGAATTCCTCGTAGCTGATCTTCTTGCCCGCCAGGAAATCCACGAACACGGGCAGCGACGCCTTCCACTGGTCCTGGGGGTTGGCGTGCTTGCGCTCGACGCCCAGCAGGATGTCGTACACCCCGCGCGCCTTGTCGATGGCGCCGCGCGCCGGCGAGCGCCGGTTGGAGTGGTAGCTGATGATCCGCCCCTGGTCGTCGTAGGTCGGGGTGACGTGGGCGAAGACCCAGTAGTGGTCCCCGTTCTTGGCCTTGTTGAGCACGTACGCGAAGACCTCGTTGCCCGACGAGATCGTGTCCCACAGGAACTTGAACACGCAGCGGGGCATGTCCGGATGGCGCACGATGCTGTGCGCCTTGCCCAGCAGCTCCTCTTCCGTGTACCCCGCCACCTTCTGGAAGACTCGGTTGGCGTACGTGATCCGACCCTTCGTGTCGGTCTTGCTCACGATGATCTCGTCGTCCCCGAAGGTGCGTTCGACACCGGTGAGTTGCGGGCGTGCGGCGGCCATTCTGGTCCCCCAATGGTGATAACCAACCGTGGTATCGGAAGGGACGGCAGGCGCCTTGACACCGGCTTTCGCAATGGAATCTGTTTGCAGGATGATCGGTAGGACGCATCCCGGCGCGCGAGGCCCCGGGCCTGGCCCGATCGGTCAGGATTGCGCGAGCAGCGTCAACGAGAACTCGAGCCAGCGACGCAGGGGGAGGGCATCGAGCAGGGCCAACGCCGCGGGCTCGTCGGCGCAGCGCAGCACCAGCCACCCGCGGGTTTCGTCGGCGGCGATGGAGCGGTGCAGCAGGACGCCCCGGCGGGCCCACTCGCCCAGCAGCGCCCGCTCGCGCGCGATCAGGTCGCCCAGCGCGGCATCGTCGTCGGGCCCGCGCCACGCCCACGCGGCCATGAAGGTCGCCTCGCCGGGCGGGGACATCAGGTGCTCCCGTGGCTGCGGGCCTCGTCGGCGAGGTCGGTCTCCACGCGAACCAGCTGGCGCTGGAAGAACTCGCGCCACTTGGGATCGGTTTCCAGCAGGAGGGCCCGGCGGATGTGGTCGCGGATCATCTCGTTGCTAGCCTGGTCGTTGCGCTCGGAAAACTGCGACGCGCGCACGAGCCCGCGGATGGAGGGCAGGTAGTTGGGATCCCGCGCCAGCGACTCCTCGAAGTGCTTGAGCGCCTCACCGGGGAGGTCGCGGTTCACGTACAGCACGCCCAGGTTCTCGCTGGGGCGCGGGTCGCGCGGGAGCAGCTCGGCGGCCCGGACGAACGCCTGCTGGGCGTCGTAGAAATTCTGGTCTCGCATCAGCGCCTTGCCGAGGTTGTTCCACGCCGGGCCGTAGTCCTCGCTGGCCCGGATCGCGTCCTTGTACTTTTCCGCGGCGGGCGCGGCCTTGCCCGCCGCCAGCAGGCGGTCGCCCTCGGCGGCGAGCTGGACGCACTTGGCCCGGTTGGCTTCGCGGTTGTCCTCGGGCAGGCGCACTCCCGACCGGCACGCCGCCAGGGCCAGCACGCAGGCCCCCGCGCCGATGAATCGTCCGATTGTCATGGGCATGGCTCCCGTCCGTTCACTTGTCGCTCTCCCACTCCCAGCGGGAGAAGATCACCTTGCAGTACCACGCGTTCACCTCGGGACGGAGCGTCACGGAGTAGACCTCCAGGCCCGGGATGTCCTTGGCGGCGTTCTGCATCCACGCGATCAGGTTGTCCAGCGACTCGTCCCGCACCTCGTACTGCAGGCGCTGCTGGCGGGCCCCCGCGCTCGCGCTCTTGGCCCCCGTCTTGGGCGTGGGCAGGGGCACGTCCCCCTTCACGCCCGACTCGCGGGCCACGGTGCTGATGCGGCTGCGGATCGTCTCGATGGGGGCGCCGATCCCCGAGCGGCCCTTCTGCGAGGCCGCCTCGTTGAGCTGCTCGAGCCGGGCGGCCTTGGCGCCAAGGTCCTGGGCCTGGGCGCGCTCCCGCGACAGGTCCCGGTCCGCCGCCAGGCGCTGCGTCACGCTGACCAGGAGCACCACCAGCGTGACCGCGAACACCAGCCCCCCGGCGATGAGCAGCACCGTCGGGCGGTTGTGCTGCTCGCGCCGCACCCCGGCGCCGGCGAGGTGGTCGCGGAGTTCCTGCATGGCCTCGGCGGTCTGGGGCATCAGGTCCCTCCCCCGCTCGCGCTGGGCCAGTAGGCCAGGAGCGTGGCCTTGTACCGCTTGCCCCCCTTGGGATCGGGGATCTCGACGTACGTGGGCTCCCCCCAATGGTCCACGTGAGACCCGGCGATGCGATGGAGCGAATCGACCACCCGCTCGGCCGTGGTGAGCTCCTTGGTCTGCACCACCAGGCGCACCGCCGGCAGGCCCGAGTCCACGGTCAACTCGTCGAGCGTGAAGTCCTCGGTCCCGACCACCAGGGAGATGGCCTCGATCTCGTCGAGGATCGCCCGGGCCGGTTCCACCGACGTGGGCGGGACCAGATCGCGCTCGCGCTTCCTGATCTCACCTTCCAGGTAGAGCAACGGGCTTTGCCCGCGCACCGCGCCGACCTTCTCGTCGAACTCGTTGGGCAGGGCGCGCTTGACGGCCTCGAAGCCCTGGGCCCGCCACACCGCCGCCGCCGAGCGCGTGTCCAGGGCCGTGCGACGCACCTGCCACGCCACCACGCCCATCACCGCCGAAGCGACGATGACCATGAGGGCCACCCACGCGTACATCGTGCGGTGGGCGTGCCCCGGGCGCGCGGACAATTCGGCCAGCGAGCCCATCTGCGCGACCGCCCCGTCGGGCGTGCCCTCCAACGCCGCCGCCAGGCGTTCGAACGTCGCGCCGAGTGGATCGGGATGGGCGGCGGCGTCCACCGCCGCGCCGGGGAAGGCCCCGGCCAGCGCCCTCCCAAACTCCGACGCCTGCCCCGGCCCGCCCAGATCCTCGGGCACCACGCAGATCACGCGCCGCGGGGCCGCGCCCAGTTGCAGCGACCACGCCAGCCACTCGGCGGCCAGACGCGCCGCCTGCGACCGCCCCAGGTCCAGCCCGCTCTCGCCCTGGTCGCGGGCCATGGCCAGGCGAAGGGTCCCCGCCGCGATGGGCTCGCCCCGGCGCGACCAGCACCAGACCAGTCGCGGGACGCGCTGCTCGTCGGTCCCGGGCGCCTCGACCATCACCACCGCGCACGCCTCGTCGCTCTGGGCCACCACGCGCTCGCCCTCGACCCGGCGCGACGCCAGGGGCGAAGCGGGGTCCCAGGCCTGGGCCAGCACGTGCCAGATGGTCGTGACGCGCGACACGCTCACGCCCTGCTCGTCCAACGCGTCGACGAACACCCGCGCCGAGACGTCACAACCCGCCATCACCCCCACGCGACCCGCCGGCTCGGCGCCCGCACCCTTGGCGCCCCGCCTGGCCAGCAGGCCCGGGCCCGCCGGGCCCGTCGCCTCCGAGGGAGGCTCGTGCGCCGGCGCCAGGGCCTGCACGGTCGAGTCCCGGGCATCGCCCGCGAAGAACGCCAGCGAGCCGACCGCCGCCCCCTCGCCCTCCTCGGGCCCTTCCGCCAGCGAGGCCGGGCCCAGGCGCGCCAGCGCCGCCAGGGCCGATGGATCCGCCCCGCGGGCCGCCAGCCAGCCGCACGTCGCGCCGTCGGCGTCCAGGCAGAGCATCTCCAACCGCCCCGCCGATCGCGTGCCGGCCAGTTGCTCGCCCAACCACGCGGCGCCCCGCGCGATCCACGCCTCGGCGCCCTCGGGGGTGTCCACGTCGGTCGCGGCATCGGACCCGGGCCAGCGCTGCTCGGCCTTCACGCCGAACACGCGCACGCCCCGCACCAGCCCGCCGCGCAGGGACCGTTCGAGATAGGCCAGTCGCACGCTCACTTGGGGCCCTTCAACCTCCGCTCGTTCTCGCGTTCCTTCACGAGCTTCTCGGCGTTGTCGGGCAGGACGCCCTGGGACTCGAGGATGGCTCGGACCTTCTCGTGGGCGGACTCGGGATTCGGGAATTCCCCCTGCGATCGGAGGCGGGCGCTCTCTTCCAGGAACAGGCGCCGGTAATCCGGGTTCCAGCTCTCCGACCCCTTGGGCAACTCGATCCCCCCCTCGAACTTGGCCATGACCGCCTGCGGATGCGGGGCCGCGGACGTCGCCTGGAGACCCGGCGTTTGGGCCGCCCCCGCGCCGGGCGTGGACGCCGTCGGGCGCAGGCGCGTCACGCTCTCGCCCGAGCGCGCCTCGAGGGCGATGCGCCGTTCACGTTCACCCCCCTCGCCCCGCAGCGTGATCGCGTCCCCCTCCACGCCCACCACCTCGTCCCCGTTGATCCTCGTCCCCACCTTGGCGAACCGCTGCCTGCCGTCGGTGGAGAGCAGCGCCAGACGCACCGATCCCACGTTGGCCATGCCCAGGTACTTGGGATCGTTGCGGGCCGCCGCGGGCGCCGGGGTTGAGTCCGGTTTGATCTCGGGCGCGGCGCCGGCGCTGGGACGCTGCGGGCGATTGGCCACCTTGAACAGGCGGGCGGACACCCCGGCCGGGTCGGTCTCGGACCGGGCCCGGAGGTCCCCCGTCGCCAGCGACGGCGGAGCGGGCGGGGCAAGCTCCTCCTGCGTCGGTTGGCGCACCGCGGGCAGCCCCACGTACGCCACCGCCCCCGCGCCAAGGAGGAGCACGGCGAATCCCGCCTGCGCCCCGCGCGTGAGCCCCCGTGCCTTGCTCCGATCGATCCGTGCCACGTTTCCCTCTTTCAGACCCCGGTGCGCCCGATCCTATGACCCGAAGCCCCCGTCCACCGGGCGATGGTCCGGCCCGATCTCGCTCCGCCGCACCGACAAGACGCTCGTGCCCTTGGGCACGTTGGCCCCCCGGTCGGCGTTGGGGGGCGCGCTCACCACCACCCCGACGTATCCCTCCATCGGCTGGGAGCCGCCGCGCACCCCCACATCCGGCTCGACCACGAACTGCCAGAGCGCGGGCGCCGCCGTCACCATCCGCTCCAGGCGTGACCGCTTCTCGGGCGGGACCCCCGCGTCGTCGTAGGCCTTGGTCAGTTCCTCTCGCGTCAGCGCCGCCTCCGCCGCGTCGCGGGCCCGCACGATGGCGTCCACCACCTTCTCCGTGTTCTCACCCATCAGGGCCGCGTCCACCGCCCCCGCCAGCACCACCCGCGGCGCCGAGCCGGCGCTGACCGCCACCGGCCCGGCGTGCCGGATGTGCCGCCCCAGCGCCTCGGGGGGAACGTGCTCGACGACGTAGGCCAGGGCGGCCTCGGCCATCGCCCGGTCCTCCTGCCCGAGCCCCTCCACGCTCTCCAGCAGCGAGTCCTGCCCGTCGTAGAAATACACCGCCAGCCCCGGCGACCCCGAGGTCTCCAGGCGGAACGCCATCCCCGACTCGTCCAGCACCTCGCCCAGTTGTCGCGCCGCCGCCGAGCGGATCACACCCTCGATCAGCCCCGTGATCCCCTTCGTGAAGTGGTACGCCGAGTACCGGTCCACGTCGCGCTTCACCGTGCGTGACTGGGCGGTGGACCGCTCCAGCGCCACCACCACCATCAGCGCGATCGCCAGCGACGCCAGCACCACCAGGGGCAGGGCGAAGCCGCGGCGCGAACGGGGTTGGGACGCAGAGGCGTTCACTTGCCCTCCTTCTCGCCCGGCGTGTCGCCCTTGCCTTCCGTGCCCTTGCTCGCGCCGGAGGCATCCACGGGATCCGCGGCGCGATTCTCCGCCAGCTCCGATCCCACCGACCAGTTCAGCTCGAAGAGCCAGCTCGCCTCCAGCCCGCCCAGGGTCTGCACCTCGAGTTCCAGGTACGCCGGCAGGTCGTCCAAAATCTTGGTCACGAACTCCTCGTGGAACGCGCGCCCCTGGAAGACCCGCCAACGCACGTAGGCCAGGTCCGTGGCGACCTGGTAGGGGTCGCCCTCGGGCGCCGAGTCCGGCAGGTCGGGCGGAGCCTGGGGAACCCACCACATCTCCCAGCCCGGGGAGGGCTGCCCCGGCGCTCGCGCCGGCATCGGACGCAGCTCCAGATCGCCGCGATGGGCCGCCAGCAACGACGGGGGTTCCTCGTCCTCCTCCGGCACCAGCGCCGAATCGCGCTGGTCACGATCCGCCTTGGCGCGCCGGAGGCGCTCCTCGCGCCGGTCCTTGGCCCGCTGGCGGGCGACACGCTTGAGCAGGGCCTCCACGTCCGACAGGGCCCCCGCCTGAGGCACCGGCGAGGTCTGCACCACCACCTGCAAGCGCTGGGGCGCGCTCGTGAACCTGGTGGCCCGCACGCCCATCGCCAGCGCCTCTTCGATGCCCAGGGGCTCTCGCCGCTCCGTCGCCGAGCTCGTGAGCTCCAGGCGCGGGGCCAGCTTCGCCTTGGCCGCCTCCAGCTCCGGGTCCGCCCGCCCGCGCAGGGGCTCGTTGGGGTCGATCCCGGAGGCCGGATCGTCGCCCGTGTCCTTGCTCGACCCGGGCTTGCGGGACGTGGCCGGTCGCTCGGCCACGACCAGCGACTGGGCCACCCGACCCGCCACCAGGTGCAGGGCCGAGAGCTGCTCGTGCTCGCGGGCCCGCGCCGCCAGGGACGCGTCCGCCCGATCGAACGTGGCAAACACGCCCAGGCAGGCAACACCGACGATCGACGCGATGGCCGCCGCCAGCACCACCTCCACCAGCGTGAACCCGGTGCTCGGGCGGAGGGGTGTGCTCACGGGCGGCCTCCCGGGCTCAGCGTCGTGCGCCCCCCGCCACCGCGCTTGATGGGCTGCTGGTTCGGCTTGACCGCCGGGGCGGGGCTGCCGGTCCTGGGATGGACCGGAGGGGGCGCCGCGGCGGGCGGCGGAACGTTGGGCGGCGGGGTACGCCTCCCGCCCGTCGCGGACGGACTGGCGGGAGGCTTGGCCCCCCCGGCGGGTGAGGCGCCGGGCGCGCGCCGGATCCGCTGGATGCGCTCGATGAACGCCTGCTTGCGCTCGTCGCTGCCCATCATGGCGTTGAGCGAGTCGGGGTTGCGGCTGACGATGTCCACCAGGCGCACCATCCGCACGTGGGGCACCCCCACCTCGGGCTGCGGCGACCCGCCCGACTCCTCGCTCAGCCACACGTCCACCGCCAGGTTGCGCAGGCGTTCCCCCGCCTTCATGGACGAGGTCGCGTCGCCCTCCACCGCCGGGACGATCGTCACCTCGCCCTGCGTGCTCGACCAGCGGTAGCGCAACCCCTGGTACTCGATGGTCCTGGCCATGCGTCCGAACTCCACCTCGTCGTCGAGGAAGATGACGATGAGCCGGTTCGCCAATTCGGCGCACGCCAGGTGGCGCTGCTCGTGCTGGGCCCGGGTGGTGACGAACGAGATGGCCGACAGCCCCGCCGCGGCCGCCAGGGCCAGGATCGCCGCCGCCAGGACGACCTCGAGGAAGGTGATCCCCCGGCGCGGGCCCCCGCGCCGCGTGCCCCGACCCGCCTTGTGTCCCGCGCGCGTCACGATGGGATGCTCCGCCTCCCCCTCACCCGCGATCCACGCCCGCTCAGTGCCCCATGTTCCAGATGTCGATGTCGTCGTCGGTGCCCAGCTGCTTGTCCTCGCCCGCGGACTTGAGGATGTACGGATGGTCCTTGTCCGTCCCGCGCGGGTCGTAGTAGATGTCCGTGTCCCACGCGTCCTTGAGCGGCTTGGCGGGGTCCAGGATCTTGGCCGCCACGAGCGCCGCCAGCCCGGGCGGGAAGGAGCTGTAGTTCAGGTTGTAGTTCTTGAGGGCCGCGTCGATCACCGACATGCTGGCCTTGGTGGCCTTGGCCTTGGCCTGGGCGCCCTGGCCCATGACGTTGTACGCCACCACCGCCATCAGGATCCCCATGATCGCCAGCACGAGCGTCAGCTCGAGCAGAGAGAACCCGCGGCACGCGCGGGCCCAGGCCCGCGTCAACTTCTTCGCATCCACCACGACACACCTCCTGCACGCGCCGGGCGTGCGCTACATCGCCTGCGATGAGAGTTTCAGGATCGGGATCATGATCGTCAGCAACAGCCCGCCGATGATCACGAACATCATCACGATGAGGGCCGGTTCCAGCACCGCCAGGAGCCGCGCGCTGCGCCGCTCGACCTCCTCGGCCATGTCCCCCGCCAGCGTCTCCAGCGCGGGGGTCAGGTCCCCGGCCCGCTCGGCCGCGATCAGCAGCCGGCGCGTGGGCAGCGGCAGCGCCGTCACCCCGTCGATCAACGCACGCAGCACCCCGCCCTCGATCAGCTTGGCCTGGAGGGTGCTGAGCTGGGACTTGAGCACCGGGTGCCCCAGCGTGCCCGTCGCCGTCCCCAGCGCGTCGGCGAGGGGGATGCCGCAGCGGGTCATGGCGGCCATCACCGTGAAGAACCGCGTGGACTCCTGGGCCAGGATAAGGTCGCGCAGGAAGGGCGTGGCGCGGGACATCCTCCCGATGAGCTCGCCCAGGAACCTCCGCCCGAACACGCACGCCGTCACCAGCCCCAGGAACACCAGCAACGCGACGGTCCAGTGGGTCCGCAGCCCGACGCCCACGTCCATGACCAGCTGCGTGGCCCAGGGCAGCGCCTTGCCCGTGCCCTTGAGCGCATCGCCGATCTTGGGGACGATCACCGTGATCATGAGCAGCACGACGCAGACGCTGATGCCCAGCACGATTGCCGGGTAGAGCATCAGCGTCCCCGCCTTGCCCTGGATCGCCAGTTGGCGGCGCATCGTCCCCGCCAGTTGCTTGGCCGCCCCGCCCAGGTCGCCGGTGCGCTCGGCCGCCCGGTACACCGCGATGGTCACCTTGTCGAACGCGCCCGTCGCGGCGCTGGCGTCGGCGAAGGACGTGCCGCTGGCCACCATCTCTCGCATCCGGCGCACCAGGGGGCGATTCTTGGACCCGATCGCGGACACCACCACGTCCAGAGCTTCCACCAGCGGCACGCCGCGCCCGAGCAACTGCGAGAGCTGCGTGTTGAGCTCCGACTGGTCCTTGAGCCCGAGCTTCTCGCGCGGCCCCACCGATGCCCACGCGGGCAATTCCCACGCCCGCAGGGGCACGAGCCGGTCCTTGCGCAATTGGGCCGCCAATTGACGCTGGTCGCGGGCCTGACGGAGCCCGACCGACCGGCCCCCCGAGGGCCGCGCCGCCACGTACAGATAACTGCTGTGCCTCCGGGTGATCGACATCTCTCAACTCTAGGAACGCCGACCACGCCACCCCGGGGGTCTGCCCCAGGGTCTACCGCCCATCGTGCACTCGGTTGCGGGGTAGGCCGCCCGGAAAGCGCAAACCCCCGGCCCGCGCGTTTGATCTATGCCGGGTGCGTTCCGAGAATACCCCGCGGGCGGGACCCCGCCCCACAGCACAACCCACGCGGAGGCGTCGTATGACCACCCTCTCCCCCAGCCGTTCCTCTTTCCGCCCGAGCAACACCACCATGCGCGCCCTCATCAAGCATCACGCCGGCCCCGAGCTCAAGTTCATCCCCGATCATGCCAAGCCCGCGCCCGGGCCGCGCGACGTGCTGGTGCGTATCAAGAAGGCGGGCATCTGCGGGACCGACCGGCACATCTGGGAGTGGGACCCGTGGGCCGCGGGACGCATCCCCGTGGGCATCGTCACCGGGCACGAGTTCGTGGGGATCATCGAGGAGGTGGGCAGCGCGGTGACACGCTACAAGCCCGGGCTGCGCGTGTCGGCCGAGGGGCACATGACCGCCGGCCTCGACTACAACAGCCGCACCGGAAACGCGCACATCGCCAGCGACACGAAGATCCTGGGCATCGACTGCGACGGGATCTTCGCCGACTACGCGGTGATTCCCGAGGAGAACGTCTGGCCGGTGCACCCGAAGATCCCGGACAAGGTGGCGGCGGTGCTGGACCCGATCGGCAACGCGGTGCACACGGTGATGGCGGCGGGCGTCTCCGCCAAGAGCGTGCTGATCACGGGCACGGGGATCATCGGGCTGATGGCCGTCACCGTCGCCAGGGCCGCCGGCGCGGGACGCATCTTCGCCACCGACGTGGACCCCAAGCGCCGGGCCCTGGCCAGGAAGCTGGGCGCGGTGGAGGCCTACGACCCGCGCGATTCGGAGTGGATCAAGGACGTGCGCACGAGCTGCCGCGGCGAGGGCGTCGACGTGCTGCTCGAGATGAGCGGCGCGGCCCCGGCCCTGAACCAGGGGCTCGAGGCCCTCCGCAACGGCGGGACCGCCGCCCTCCTCGGCCTCTTCAAGAAGCCCGAGCCCTTCGACTTCAACCGCCTCGTGGTCTTCAAGGGCTGCACCGTGCTGGGCATCAACGGACGCAAGATGTTCGAGACCTGGTACCAGATGGAAGAGCTGCTCCTCGGCGGCAAGCTGGAACTCGACGACATCATCACCCACGAGTTCCCGCTGGAGCAGTTCAAGAAGGGATTCGAGACGATGATCTCGGGCGAGGGGATCAAGGTCGTGCTGAGCGTGGGGGAGTGAGCGGGGGCGCATCCGGCGCTTCTTGTTTGCGACCGATTGCCTGAAAACACAATTTTTGATTTCTTGACTTTTGCTTTCAGGACGCCCAAGATGCCCCCGAACGGGAGGCTGACATGGACTTGTCCAAACCGCCGCTTTCGGTGACCACCATCATCGCCGACTTCGCGGCCAAGGCCACGCAGGTCCCTGCCGACCCCGCCACGATGGCTCCCATCTTGCGGGCGCTGCCGAAGTTGACGCGGGGCTACTACCCGTGGCGCACGTTCAAGCACGTAGCCCGAGAGGCGGGCGTTCAGGCAGAGGACGCGTGGAAGCTGGTCGCGTTGACCCGCTTGAACCAACTGCGCGTGCTCGAAGGCCTCCACCAGGGTGACGGCAAGCCGTTTGTCTTCTCTCAGGGCGGGCACCTGACCGAACCGCTACACCGGATTGACAGGGCCGCAGGGGGCGGGGGACCGGCATCGCTCGATCCGAACACCGGCATCCTCGGTGACGATGTCCACCACCGGCGAATCCGCATCCGGACGCTGATGGACGAGGCCGCGGAATCGTCGATCATCGAGGGTGCTGCCTCGACGCGGAGGGATGCGATCGAACTGCTCCGTTCCGGGCGAGAGCCGAAGAAGCGTGCGGAACGGATGATCGTGAACAACTACATCGCGATGCAGCAGATCAAGGACTGGCTCGATCGTCCACTGTCCGTGCAGATGCTCATCGAGTTGCAGGACCTCCTGACTCGCGGAACCCTGGACAAGCCGGGGGAGGCCGGACGACTCCGACGTTCGGATGAGCCGGTGCAGGTCTGGGACGATCGCGACAACACTCCGATCTACACCCCGCCATCAGCGCACGGGCTCGAGGCCAGGCTCGACGCCATCTGCACGTTTGCCAACCAGCCTCACGCCGGTGCAGAGTTCATCCATCCGGTCATCAAGGCGGCCATTCTCCATTTCATGATCGGGTACGAGCACCCCTTCTGCGACGGCAATGGCCGCACGGCTCGCGCCGTCTTCTACTGGCATTCGTTGCGATCGCGATACGCGATCTTCGAGTACCTCGCGATTTCCGAGATGATCCGCAAGGGGTATGCCCGATATCCACAGGCCTACGTGGACTCCGAGCAGGATGGGGGTGATCTCACCTATTTCATCCTGTACAAACTCGACATCATCGAGCAATCGCTCGACAAGTTGGGCGCCTACCTGAAGCACGAGGAAGACAAGCTGCAACGCAGCGAACGGCTCGTGCGCCTCTCAACCGACCTGAATCTCCGGCAACGGCTGCTGCTCGAACATTCGCTCCGTCACCCGAACACGCAGTACACCGTCCGATCCCACATGAACAGCAACGGGATCACCCCCGTCACCGCTCGCGCCGATCTGCAGGCCCTCGTGGTCAAACGTCTCATGACCACCACCAAGCGGGGGAAGGAAGTCCTCTACCTGGTCAGCCCCAGCGTCGCCAAGCGTCTGGCCAAGAAGAGCCCGCGATGATCCGCATCGCCATACGCATGCTCATGGGCGACACCATCAAGTGGATGGGCGTCGTGCTCGGGGTCTTCTTCTGCACGTTCCTCATCACCCACCTCCTCTCGATGTTCTCCGGGATGCTCGTGCGCACCTACGCGACCATCTCCGACATCCCCCAGGCCGACCTCTGGGTCATGGACCCCGCCACCGAGTACGTCGACGAGACCGCCGGGCTCCCCCCCACCGCCCTCGAGCGCGTGCGCGGGGTCGCCGGCGTCGAGTGGGCCGTTCCCCTGCTCATCAACAGCGTCCGTTGCCGCCTGCCCAACGGGATGTACCGTCCCGTGTCGATCATCGGCGTCGATGATGCCACGCTCATCGGCGCCCCCCAGAGGCTCGTCGGCGCCGGGGTCGACTCTCTGCGCATCGAGGACGCCGTCTTCGTGGACGCCGCCGCCGCCAACGACCTCCTGCGGTTCCCGGTCGAGCTCTCCCCGCGCCGGCCGGGCTGGAACCTCCCCGACTTCTCGCGCCCCACCCGACCCCTCGCGCCGGGCGACGAGCTCCTCCTCAACGACCATCGCGTCCGCGTCGTCGCCCTGGCCGACCTGGGCCCGCGCTTCCTCTCCCGCGCCACCGCCTACGCCACCTACAACAACGCCCTCTCCATCATCCCGCGTCAGCGCAACGTCCTCTCCTATGTCCTCGTCAAGGCCGCCGCCGGATTCGACCACCACGAGCTCGTCGGACGCATCCAGGAGTCCACCGGCCTGCGCGCCCGAACCCGCGACGACTTCTCCCTCGCCACCAAGGACTACTTCGTCCGTGTCAGCGGGGTGGTCGCACGCATCTGGTTCATGGTCGGCATCGGCGTCGCCGTCGGCGCCTGCGTCAGCGGGCTCCTCCTCTTCATGTTCACCAACGAGAACGCCCGCTACTACGCCGTCTTCAAGGCCCTGGGCGCGGGGAACCGCATCGTCGTCGCGATGGTCGTCGCGCAGGCCCTCGTCGCCGGCCTCGCCGGCTTCTGCCTCGGCGTGGGCGCCTCCTCCCTCATGGGCTTGATCGTCAAGAGCCCCGCCATGCCCTACACCCTCACCCCCTCCACGCTCCTCTTTACCGGCGTCACCGTGCTGGTCGTCATGGTCTTTGCCGCTGCCCTCAGCTCCCTCAAGGTCGTCGGGCTCGAACCCGGACGCGTCTTCTCATCCTGACCCCGGTACCACCCACGCCCCCTACCGTGCGCCATGACCGCGACCCTTGCCCGTCGCCGCCCCGCCCTCTCCTCTCGCGATTTCGCGGCCTTGCTCAACTCCCACGGCGCCAAGGTCCGCGCCCTGGCCATCCGCCTCACCGGCAGCGAGGACCTCGCCGACGAGGTCGTGCAGGAGACCTTCCTCGCCGCCTGGCGCTATCGCCAGGGCTTCCGCGGCTCCTCCCTCCCCTCGACCTGGCTCTACACCATCGCGGTCCGCACGGCCAAGCGCCTGCGCCTGCGCCGCTCCGTCGCCCGCGCCCGATCCGGCTCCCTCGACGCCATGATGCCCCTCCAGAGCGGCGCCATCGCCGATCCGCGCCTCCTGGCCGCCGACCCCGCGCGCCGACGCATCGAACGCGAGGCCGTCGAGGCCATGGAAGAGGCCATCGCGCAGCTCCCCGAGCCCTTCCGCCTGGCCCTCGTGCTCAAGGAAATCGCCGAGTTGCCCCTGGACGACGTGGGCCGCGTCCTGGGCATCAAGCCCCAGACCGCCAAGACCCGCGTCCACCGGGCACGCCTCCTGGTCCGGGCCGCCATCGAGAACAAGCTCCCCCAGCGCGACCTGCCCGGGGCCGCCTACCCGCGCCAGGTCTGCCTGGACCTCCTGGCCGCCAAGCAATCCGCCCTCGACCGCGGGCAGCCCTTCCCCGTCGAGCACCTCATCTGCGACCGCTGCAAGGCCGTCTTCGCCGCCCTCGACCTGGGAACGGACCTGTGCCACCGGCTGGGCAAGGGCATCCTGCCCGGGAAGGTCCGGCGCCAGATCCTCGACGCCACGACCGAGCGGGCGGCCACGCCAAGAAATGCGCGAAATCCGGCATAGGCCGTATCTCGCCCCGCGAAGAACGCCTCTTGGTGGTAAGGAGTCAGTTGACTCCAACCGTCCCCCACTCTTCGGGGCCCTCGGCGTTCGCGTCGTGGACCCCGTTTTTCATTGACGCCCCGAGGGCCCGCCCTGCTCGCGAAGCGCCGCCGCGATCCCCAACTCCTGCAGGCGGGCGCTGCCCCGATCCAGGGCCTCCTTGGCCTCGTGGAGCTGGTTGGGGTCCACCGAACGCCAATCGAACTCCGCCGTCCGGACCAGCATCTCCAGGGCGTTGATCTTCCCCTCCAGGTCCGCTTTCGCCACGGCATCGAGGCGCGGGCCGTGCTTGGCGAGCAGGTCCCCGATCCACTTCAAATCGAGCTTGGCGTTGGCGATGAGGTCCACGACGCGGTGGCGCGTCATGTCCTCGCGGGCGTGCACGAGGCCCTCGCGTTCGAGGCGATCGACCTCCTCGCGTGAGAGCCCGTGGTTGGGCACGACCTGGAGGCTGGCCCGCTTGCCCGTGCGCTGTTCCACCGCCGAGACGTTGAGAACGCCGTTGGCATCCACCAGGAACGCCACTTCCAGCTTGGGGACGCCCGCCGGCATGGGGGGCAATCCGCTCAGGTGGAAGACGCCCAGGCTGCGGCAATCCGCCGCCATCTCGCGCTCGCCCTGCACGATGTTGAGCCTGATGCTCGTCTGCCCGTCGACGCTGGTGCTGAACAACTCCGTGGCCCGGGCCGGCACGGCGCTGTTGCGCATCACGAGCTTGGCCACCGCGCCCCCCACCGTCTCCACGCCCAGCGAGAGCGGGATCACGTCCAGCAGCAGGGCGCTGCGGTTCTGCCCCGCCAGCACCGCCGCCTGCACGCTCGCCCCCAGGGCCACGACCTGGTCGGGGTCCAGCGCCGTGTAGGGCTCGAGCCCGAAATACTCCCCCACGCGCCGGCGCACCAGCGGGATCCGCGTGCTCCCGCCCACCAGCACCACCACCCCCACGCCCGGCGTGCCCGACTCGTTGGCCTCGTCCGGGCCCAGGAGCCGCCCGTCGGGGTGCAGCAGCTTCGCGTCCCGCAGGGCCCGCTCGCACGCGCGCAGGGTCCGCTCCACCAGCGGGGCGATCATGGCTTCCAACTCGGAGCGCGTGACCGTGCGCTCGTACGCCCGACCGCCCCCCAGGTCGATCCGCACCGCCGCGCTCTCACGCTCGCTCAGGCGGATCTTCACCTGCTCTCCCAGCTGCACCATCTGCCTGCGGGTCTGCGGCGGCAGGTCGAGCGTGCCGGCCTCGCCCGCGGCCCCGCCCACCCGAGCCGCCATCTCGCGCGTGATGAGCTCCACCAGCAGGTGGTCGATGTCGTCCCCGCCCAGGTGCGTGTCGCCCGCGGTCGAGAGCACCTCGAAGGCGTCGCGGGCCTGGCCATCCCCGGGGGTCAGGCGCAGCACCGACACGTCGAAGGTCCCTCCGCCCAGGTCGAACACCGCGATGACCCCCGACCCGCTGGCCTGGGCCGCGTTCCGCGCCGCCGACCGATCCAGCGAGATCCCGTACGCCAGCGCCGCCGCCGTCGGTTCGTTGACGATGCGCACCACGTCGAGCCCCGCCAGGCGCCCCGCGTCGCGCGTCGCCTGGCGCTGGGCGTCGTCGAAGTACGCCGGCACCGTCACCACCGCGCGCCCCACCGCGACCCCCAGCCCCGCCTCCGCAATCCGCCTCAACTCGCCCAGGATTGCCGCCGAGACCTCCTGCGGCGAGAAGACCCGCGCCCCCGCGCCCCCCAGCCCTTCGATCCGCACCCGGGCCGTGTCGTGCTCGCCCTCCACCACCTCGTACGACAGGTACTTGAGGTCCGCGCCGGCGTCCCGCAGGCTCCGCCCCATCAGTCGCTTCACGCTCGAGATCGTCTCGCGCGGAAACTCGATGGCCCGGTCCTTGGCCTCGTGTCCCACCACCGCCCGCACCACCCCGGACTCGCCCACCGCCTCGTACCTCACCACGCTGGGGAGCAGCGCCCGCCCGGCGGCATCGCGGATCACCCGCGGCCCGCGCTCGTCGCAGATTGCCACCAGGCTGAACGTCGTGCCCAGGTCGATCCCCACAATCGGGCCCGCGCCGGGCGTGTTGGTCGCACCGCTCATCGCTGCAATGTAGGGGCTACTCGGCGCCGAGCCCGCTCAGGCGGGCCAGCTCGCCCGCCAGCGCCCGCACCCGCCCCGCCACCACGTCCCGCGATGTGAGATCGATCTGGTACCCCCGCCGATCCCCGCCGGCGCACACGTACAGCGACGCCGTGGGACGCTCCAGGGGTCCCGACGGCTCGTCCGACACGCCCGCCACCACCGCCGGTGATTCGCCCTGGCGCGCGCGATCGCCCGGGGCCAGCCCCGCCGCCCGGATCGTGCTCCACAACCGGGCCACCTCGTCATGGGACAGCTGACGCTGGAACGGGGGCAGGGGCGAGTTGGGATGTCGATCGCCCGACGAGGCCCGGAGGTGCCCATCGGCCTCCACGAGGTACCAGGCCGGCATCACCTCCACGGACGCCCCCACGCCGCCGGGCACCAGCACCGCCAGCGAGAGCGCGAAGTCCGGAGGCATCCCCGGCAGTTCCGCGGCCTGTCGCTCGCGCGGCCGGGCCGGCGTCCACGAGCCACACCCAACCATCATCAGCACCAGCAACGACAGGGACCTTCGCATCGGGCCAAGCGTATTCGCGCTGAAAGCACCGGGGCCCGCGGATCGATCCGCGAGCCCCGGGGTAATGCCCTCGCCGCGAAGACTCCGCCTCAGCAACCGCCCTCGTAGTGCGCCAGGAAGAACAGCAGGTCGTCGATGGTGACGGCCTGGTCGCGCGTGCCCGTGCCCGAGCCGTCGTCCAGGTCCGCCCGCACGTCTCCGCCCTCGTACATGCCCAGGAAGTAGAGCAGGTCGTCGATGGTCACCGCGCCGTCGCGCGTGCCCGTGCCCGTTCCATCGTCGAGATCGGCGTCGCAGGGCGTGGGGATCGCCCACACGACGATGTCATTGGGGGCGACGCCCAGCGAGTCCACGCGGGTGCTGATGATGCGCAGCGAGCCGTCGGCGTTGATTTCCGCCGAGAAGAGCCCGCGGGGGGTCGAGTCGTAGGTCTCCCGGTCCGTGAAGAAGAGGAGGTTGCGACCGTCGACGCGGGCGCAGGCCATGTCGCCCAGGGAGCCCTGGATTCCCACGTCGAAGGCCAGGCCCAGGTGGGTGAGGGCGCCGGCGGCGTCGATCGCGTGGGTGTGGATGGAGCCATCGGTGCCGTGCCCGACGAACAGGTACGCCCCGTCGGGCGAGACGACGCCCTGCTTGGGCGAGGTGCCGCCGGAGGGGAATGGCGAAGCGGCCAGGGGCAGGAAGTCGCCGGCGCCGTCCAGGTCGAAGGCGTGGACAATATAGGGTGTCCTCGAGCCGCCGCAGGTGTAGACCCTGTTGCCCTCGGGCGTGAGGCCCATGCCGATGGCGTAGGTTCCCGGGGCGAAGGCCACGCCCCGGGGCACGAGGCGATCGGCGACGATTTCAAACGCGCGGATGCTGGCGGCTCCGCTGAGCGGGGAGTCGTTGCAGAGCACGAAGCGCCCGTCGGGCGAGGCGGCGAGGTCGCTCGTGAAGCCGCCGGTATCGACGGAGTCGATGCGGTTGAGCGTGCGTGCGTTCGGGTCGAACCGGTAGAGGATAACGCTGTTGGTGCCGCTCGATTGCGTGCGGGTGACGGCGAGCAGGTCGTCGCGCAGGAACTGGAGCTTCAGCGGGCTGTCGGGGGTCTGGAAGGCCTGGAAGAGGGTGAGCGTGGCATCCGGGGCGACTTCCACGACGCTGATCTGCTCGGAGACGGTCGCGCCCGTGGCATGGCTGATTGCGAGGAATCGGCCGCTGGGCGTGATGCTGATGGCGTAGGCGTTGGTGCCCGGGTCGTTGGGCTCGCTGGACAGGCGATCACCCAGGATCAGCTTCTGAACGAGCGTGACGCGAGCGTCGCCCTCGACCCTGAAGCTCGAGACGCTCCCCTCGAGGTTGCCGTTGTTGGCGACGAAGACCGCGGGGAACCGGGACTGCGCGAGGGCGGACGCTCCCGCGATGACGATCGGCAGCAGGCAAGGCGCACGCATGGCATGGATCTCCCGACACCTCATGGTGGCATGGGGGGGACCCGAGAGTCAAGATGCCGGGCGGGGATTGGCGGTAGAACGTCCCCTCCAAGGCCCGGATGGCGCCGGATCGCCCACCCCTCAGCGACCCGGAGCAGGCCGCGGGCCCCGGGGATACCGCCCCCCGGCGTGGGATCCTGCGTCCATGGTCCGCGAAAACGCGGCGCTGCAGGGTCAGCAGCCGCCCTCGTAGTGCGCCAGGAAGAACAACAGGTCGTCGATGGTGACGGCCTGGTCGCGCGTGCCCGTGCCCGAGCCGTCGTCCAGGTCCGCCCGCACGTCCCCGCCCTCGTACATGCCCAGGAAGTAGAGCAGGTCGTCGATGGTCACCGCGCCGTCGGGCGTGCCCGTCCCGCTCCCGTCGTCCATGTCCGCCGGGCAGAGATCCTGCCCGATCCAGCAGGCCCCGGAGAGCTGGATGCGGTACGACCCGAACTCGAACCCATCATCGATCCAGGAGGCCAGGGCGTTGGCCGATCCGGGCCCGTCGGGCGCGCGCTCGACCGTGGCGGGCGCGTCCAGCCACAGCAGCGCCCCCTGGGCGTCCACCGGGCTCACCGAGAAGAGGGCGATGGCCAGCAGGTACTCCCCGGGCGGGAGGCTGGCGGTGAACGTGCTCGACAGCCTGGAGGTCAGGTCCGTGGCGGCGGGGTTGTCATCGTTGAAGGTGATGCCGTGCCCGTCGGTTCGCAAGAGCCACAGACGCGTGTCCATGTCCGTCTGGGCATTGGTGGTCGTGGCCGAGAACTGCCCCGGCTGGCAGATCCAGATGCGGTACAGGTCCACGTCGGAACTGCTGGCCATCGAGCCGTAGATGTTGTTCAGCGCGCCCGAGCCCGAGGCCAGCGCGGCATCGCCGGGCAACCCGCCCGCGTCGCCCGGCGTGGTCGTGCCCTCGATGAACGTGTCGGGAGCCGGCGCGGGCGGGCCGCTGATCGCGATCACGCCCGGCCCGGTATCCCCCGCGTACCCCGCGATGCGGATCAGGTAGGGGGTGCCCGCCGTCACCGCCATGATCACCTTGCTCTGCGTGCCGCAGGAGCCGTCGGCGGCGTCGTCGTTGCACGCCAGCTGCGCGCCCCCGCACTCCGAGAAGACCGACATCACCGTGTCGAAGCTGGACCCGCAGAGGCTGAACGTCGCCAGGCCGGTCCCGGCCGCGACGTACCGGACCCACATGTCCTGGGCGCCCGAGGTGGGCGCGCAACTGGCCGATCCGTCGGGCGTCGCCAGGTCGAGGTTGAAGGCGTACGAACCATCGGGCGTGGGCTGCGCGCTCCCGCAACTGTCCACCGGCCCCTGGCCCATGGCCAGCCCGCACACGCCCATCAGCACGCCCACGCACACACCGATCTTCATGATGCACCTGCCTCCCAGCGGGTCAGCCGCGCGCCGCCCAGCCGTACCGAGCCTTCGGACCATGCCGACACACCCATCGCGCCCACGCGCGAAGGCGCCCCTGAAAGACATACACGCGCTTGCCTTCTTGTGCCACCAAAACCGCGGATTCAGGCGCGAATAGCGCACCTTTCACACCCGAGAACATCCCGAACAAAACCAAACCCTTCGGCCCCACCAGACGCCACGCCCCGGGTTCCCTCTCCCGCGCGGGCCGGCGTCAGATCGTGACCAGGATCTCCACATCCTTCGTGCTCAGCACGATGGCCGCCCCGGGCAAGCGCTGGCGCAGCAGGTGCCCCAGGCGCGGCAGGTAGCCCCGCTCCGTTCCGGTGTGTCCGCCCAGAATCACGCTCATCCCCGCGTTGAGAGCCCCGAGGATCTCGTGGTGCTTCATCTCACCCGTCACGAACACGTCGCACCCTTCCTGGCGCGCCAGGCGCGACAGCGACGAGCCCGAACCCGGCACCACGCCCACGCGCTTGAGCGGGCGCTCCGCCCCCGCGATCGCGTACCGCACCCGGTCTCGCCTCAGGAACGCCTTGAGCCGCTGGGCCAGCTCCGGCACCGTCGCCGGCTGGTCCAGCACCAGCCGCCGCCCCGCGCCCGCGTCACGCTGCGGGAGCGGCGCCAGCGGATAGACCTCGATGGGAGGCTCCTCGTAGGGATGGAACCGCTTGAGCGTCGCCGTCGCCAGGGGCAAGGCCGCCCGCGAGCACACCATCTCCAGGCGCAGCTCGCTCACGTGTTCCAGGCGCCCGACGCCCCCGACGCGGGGCTTGGCCCCTTCGCCCGCCAGGAACGTCCCCTCGCCCGGGGCGGCAAAGGAGCACAGCTGGTAGTTGCCGATGATCCCCGCCCCGGCGCTGGCCAGGGCGTTGCGCACCTTGTCGGCCTCGCTGGCGGGCAGGAACGTCACGACCTTGACCTGCTGCGTCGCGGGCTGGAGCTGCGCCGGCGCCATCGAGCGGCAATCCCCCGCGATCTTGCCCCCCTCGGGCGTGCCGGCCCCGCCGCTGAGCCCCTCGCACAGCCAGTCCGTAATGCCCCCGGGGATCGCGTCCAGCGCGCTGTGGGGCGAGTAGATCGCGATCTTCTGCTCGATCGCGCGGAGCACCACGCGCTGGCGCGGGGTTTCGTTGGTCACCCGGTTCAAGGGCTCGAAGATCGGCGGGTGGTACGCCACGATCGCCCCCGCCCCGGACGCGATGGCCTCGTCCAGCACCGCCTCGGTCAGGTCGATGGCCAGCATCACCGGCCCGGCCAGCGCCCGCGTGCGATCGCCCACCAGCAGCCCCACCTTGTCCCACGCTTCCGCGTAGGACGGGGGGGCGATGGCTTCCATGGCCGCGACGAGATCCTGGACGAGCATGACGCCTCCAACCCTCGGAAGTCGGGGCAGTGTACGCGCGGGCCGTACACTCGCGCCCATGCTCGCCCACGCCAAGCTGAACCTCTGCCTTTCCCTGGGCCCGGCCCTGCCGCCCGGGACCACCCACGCCGGGCGGAACGTGTCCGGCTACCACCGCATCGCGTCCTGGATGGCCTGCATCGACCTGGCCGACGAGCTCGAGGTCACCCCCCTGCCCGCGGGCCAGGCGAGCCGCTACGTCCGGGAGTGGGCGCCGGACGCACCGCGGGCCACGCCCATCGACTGGCCCATCGAGAAGGACCTGGTCCACCGCGCCCACCGGGCCCTGGAGGCCCACGCGGGGCGGTCCCTGCCCGCCGAGGTCGTGCTGCGCAAGCGCGTGCCCGCGGCGGCGGGGCTGGGCGGGGGCTCGGGTGACGCGGGCGCGATGCTGCGGGCGCTCGAGTCGGCCTTCGACCTCGGGCTGGATTCGGGCACGCTCCGAGGAATCGGCGCGAGCCTGGGATCCGACGTGCCGTTCTTTGTCGACGATCAGCAGCCGCCCGCGCCGGCGCTGGTGGGAGCGTTGGGGGATGACGTCGAGCGCGTCGAGCGTGTCGCGGGCGAGCTGGTGCTCGTGGTGCCGCCGTTCCAGTGCGCCAGCCGCGACGTGTTCCGCGCCTACGACGACGTGCTGGGCGAGCAGGTGAGCGCCACGCGCGCCCTGATCGCCGCACGCGACGGGCCCGAGGCCGCCGCCCGGTACGAGCCCCAGCCCGAGCGGATGGACCTGGTGCGGCGACGATACGAGAAGGCCCGGCGGGGCGGGCGCCCCGCCGACGAGCTGCTCTTCAACGATCTCTATCGTGCCGCCGTGCGCGTGGAACCCGGCCTGGGCCTCCTGGCAGGGCTGTTGTCGCGGGTCACGCGCTGCCACGCGCACCTGACGGGCAGCGGGAGTTGCCTGTTCCTGCTGGCTCGAGACGCCGATCGCCTGCTGGCCAGGGTGCGTTCGACGCTGGAGGCGCTGGCGAATTCGGACGATGAACCGACGCGGGCGATCGTGCGCGATGGACCTTGCACCGCGGTCCGAGCCCGATTCGTCTAGCCCGCGCGGGCCCCCCGCCAAGGCCGACGAGGGGCTCGATCGCGTGCTGGATCGCATCGTCGATGGGATCGCCGAGGCGTGCGCGGCGGCGGGGATCACCCCCTCGGCCCTGGGCGGGATCGGGATCGGCGCCCCCGGGGCCGTGGACCCCGGCAAGGGCGTCGTCCTCGAGGCCGTCAACCTCCGCTGGACCAACGAGCCCGTCGCCCAGCTGCTCAGCAAGCGGACCAGGGTCCCCGCGTACCTCGACAACGACGTGAACGTCGCGGTCTACGGCGAGAACAGGCTCGGCGCGGGCAAGGACAGCCGCTTCCTGCTCGGGGTCTGGGTGGGCACGGGCATCGGCGCCGGGCTCATCCTCAACGGCGAGCTCTACTACGGGCACTTCTTCACCGCCGGCGAGCTCGGGCACACCATCGCCATGCCCAACAACCAGCCCGGAGGCCGCTCGCTCGAGCACAACTGCTCGCGCACCGCGGTCGTGGAGAACATCGTGCGCATGATCCGCTCCAACCGCGAGAGCAGCCTGCGCGGGCAGATCGAGGAGGGCGGCGCCGAGAAGATCAAGAGCCGCGCCATCGCCGAGGCCTACCGCGAGGGCGACCCGCTCACCGTCGAGATCGTGGACCACTCGGCCGACCTGCTGGGCATCGCCGTGGCCGGGCAGGTCACCATGCTCTCGCTCGAGCGCGTCGTGCTGGGCGGCGGGCTGGTGGAAGCGGTGGGCAAGCCCTACGTCGAGCGCGTCCGCGCGGGCGTGGAGAAGCACGCCTTCCCCGACGCCTGCAAGAGCTGCAAGATCGTCGCCAGCGAGCTCGAGGACCGGGCGGGGATCCTGGGCGCGGCCATGCTGGCGATGGAGAAGCTCTAGGCGCGCCGGCGCCGCGCGCCGAGCAGCCCGGCTCCGAAGAGAAGCCCGGCGAATCCCGGCGCGGGCACGTCGAGACGGGCGACCCAGCCCTCGTTGGCGTAGGGGGATCCGCTGGCGTTCAGGCGCGTCGCGGTTCCGCAGAGCGTCCTCCCGTCGGCGCTGATGCCCGTGGCCTCATCGAGCCTCCAGCTCGTCAGGTCGATTCCGAGCGTTGGCAGGTAGGTGTTGAGATCCACCAACCCGGTCGATTCGGACCAGAGGCAGGCGCGCCGCCCGATGGAAGAGCCGCTCCAGCCGCAGGCGAGGGCGCCGCTGGAGCTGACCGCGCTGAGCGCCGACTCGGTGCCGCCGGGCAGGAACCCCAATCCGTGGGCCGCCCCGGACGCGTCCCAGAGCGTCGCCACCGAGTTGCCCCCCATGACGGAGCTATGCCCGACGGCGATGCTCCCATCCAGGCTGAGGGATGAAACGCGGGAGTACTCGACGAAGTTGGTCCCGTTGGACCCGGCGGCCAGGAGCCGCTGATACCCGGAGGCGGCGCGGTACCTGAATCCGAACGACACAAACGCGGACGTGTTGCTGTAGTTGCCGCCGATGGTCGACCCGTCCGGGCTGATCGAGAACCCCTGACTCGACCCACCCGTGGGGGGCGCGGGGAGCATCGAGTACCCCCCTTGGCGTGTCCACGTGAACGCGCGCCAGAGCGAGGCGGGGCTGCCGTGGAGATTGCCGCAGGTCCCGATGATCGTCTGCCCGTCGGACGAGACGGCCCAGGCCATCGTGTCTGGTCCGATCGGCGGGGCGCCCAGGTCGGTCATCTCCCCGCCGTCGTAGTAGAACGCGCCGTACGCGCCGGAAGAGCTGGACCCCACGGTGCAGTAACCCACGGCCACGCTCCCGTTGGCGCTGATTCCACGGGCGGCCGCACTTGAAAATCCGGAGAGCACGCCCAGGTCGGCCAATCCGCCGGCAGGGGTCCACCGGATCGCGTGGGTCGTGGGGTTGGAAGCCGCGCCGCCGACGGTCGTCCCATCGGCGCTCAGCGCATAGGCCTGCGAAACGACCCGCCCGGGGAACGTGCCGATCCCCGTGAGTGTCTGCCCATCGACCTGACCCCCGGCGAACACGAGAACCGCGGGAAGTACCACCCGTGAAATCCGGCAGAGCTTGCGCATGGCGACCCTCCCTGCGGGCGGTCGGAGAGCACGCACAACCCCGTGTGCTCATATACACGCGCTTTGCCCGATCGGCAACCAAAATCAGATACTTTGGACGATTTTCCTTCACTCCGGCTCGCGGCGTCTCTGCTTGCGCTCCGACGCCACCCGCTTGGCCGCCAGACGCCGCTCCTTGCTCCCCCGGCTGGGCCTGGTCGCCCGGCGCACCTTGGGCCGCTTCATCGCGTGGATCAGCAGTTCGCGGAGGCGGTCGAGGCAGCCGGCCTTGTTGCGTTCCTGGGAGCGGAACTCGTCGCACGCGATAAGCAGCTCCGCGCCGCCCACGACGTAGAACGATCCCAGGGCCGCCAGACGCAGGCGCGCCTCGGGGTGGATCGGCAGATCGTCCAGGCGAAGGCGCAGCGTGGCCTTGGTGGCCCGCTTGTTGACGTTCTGCCCGCCCGGGCCCGAGCTGCTGGAGAACGAGAACTCCATCGCGTCCTCGGCGACGCGCACCCCCGGGGCGACCTCGATGCCGCTGGGCTGGGTCATTCCTTGCCCTTGCCCGCGCCGCCCTTGGAGGGCTTGGGCTCCGCCTTGGCCGCGGGCTTGACCTCCGCCTTCGCGCCGCCGGCGGGCTTGGAATCGGTCGACGCCGTCGCGGGCTTGTCGGCGTCGGCGGCCTTCTTGTAGCCCTCCGAGCGATAGTCCGTCTGGTAGAACCCCGAGCCCTTGAAGAGCAGGGCGGCCCCCGTGCCGATGAGGCGCTCCAGGGCCTTCTTGCCGCAGTTGGGGCACTTGGTCAGCGCCTTGTCCTTCATGGACTGGAACTGCTCGAACTCGTGCTTGCAGATGGTGCAGCGGTAGTCGTAGGTGGGCACAGGGGCGCCTCCGGTCTCTTCACGGCGCGACGCCGACCTTGGCGGCACGGATGATCTGCTCGCCCAGGGCGTACCCGGGCTGGAAGCACATGGCCACGTGCCCGCTGCGAACACCCTCGGCGCCTTGCTGCATGATCGCCTCGTGCTGCCCGGGGCGGAACTCGTCGCCCGGCGCCGGCTCGATCAGGCGCACGCCCAGGCGCGTCAGCGCCTTGATGAACTCCTCGCGGATCACGCGCACGCCCTGCATGACCTGCTCGGCCCGGGCCCGCCCGGGGTCCATCGCCAGCGCCACGTCGAAGTGGTCGAGCACGGGGATCAGGCGCTCCACGGCACTGGATACCCCGTGCTGGCGCGCCGACTGCTCGTTCTGCACCGAGCGGCGCTGGTAGTTCTGGAAATCGGCGATCGAGCGCAGGTACTTGTCGCGCCACTCCGCCAGCTCGCCCTGCAACCGGAACAGCTGGGCCTGGGCGTTGTCCGCGCCCGCTTCGCCCTCGGCGCTCTCGCCCGGCGGCGGGCCGGGTACGGGGTTGTCCTGACGTTCGTCGGGCATCGTTCGACCTTCCGCCCTCGCCGGGCCGGCCGGGGGATTCTTAGCTCAGTAGATCCTTGACCTTCTTCCAGAATCCCGCGCTCTCGGGCATGACCTTGGCGTCCTCCGAGGCCGCGAACTCCCGCAGCAGCTTCTCCTGCGGCCCCGACAGGTGGGTGGGGATCTCGATCTTCAGCACCACGAGCAGGTTCCCGCGGCGCTGGGAGCGCAGGTTCGGCAGGCCCTTTCCCTGGATGTGGAAGATGCTCCCGTGCTGCGTGCCCTTGGGGATGGTGAGGCTCGCTCGCCCCTGCAGTGACGGCACGCCCACCTCCGCCCCCAGCGCCGCCTGCGTGAAGCTCACCGGCATTTCCAGGACCAGGTTGTCCCCATCGCGCTGGTAGAGCTCGTGCTCCTGCACCCGGACGACCACGTGCAGGTCGCCGCGCATCCCGCTCCCGTCGGGAGAGACTTCCGGCGGCGGGGGCTCGCCCTCGGCGGCGACGCGGATCGCCTGCCCATCCTGGATTCCCGGGGGGATCTTGACGCTGATGGAGCGTTTTCTGGGTTGGCGCCCCTTGCCGCGGCAGGTGGGGCAGAAGTCCTTGACGACCTGCCCGCGTCCGCCGCACGCCGGGCACGTCGTGACCATGCGGAACATCCCGCCCAGCCCGCTCTGGGCGACGCGTCCCTGCCCCTGGCAGGTGGGGCACTTGGAAGGCTTGCTCCCCGGCTTGGCGCCGGTGCCCGTGCACCCGTCGCACACGTCCATGCGCGTGAAGTCGACGCCGCGCTCGCAACCGTTGTCCACGTCCTCGAGCGCGATGGCGACCTCGGTCTCCAGGTCATACCCACGGGCCGGGCCCGGGCGACGCCCACCCATCCCCCCGGCACCCCCGCCGAAGATATCGTGGAACATCGAGAAGATGTCCGAGACGTCCATCCGCGAGAAGTCGTGCGTCGCCGGGCCCCCGCCGCGCTTGAGCCCGTCGTGCCCGTACTGGTCGTAGATCTTCCGCTTGGAGTCGTCGGAAAGGACCTCGTAGGCCTCCGCGGCTTCCTTGAATTTCAGCTCGGCCTCGGCGTCGCCCGGGTTGCGGTCCGGGTGGTGCTTCATGGCCATGCGCCGGTACGCGCGCTTGATCTCCTCGATGTCGGTTCCCTTCTCGACGCCGAGGACCTCGTAGTAGTCGCGTGCGGTGGGCATGGCGGGACCAGGTACTAGGCATCGGGCGCCAGGGACCGGGCGCCAGGCATCAGCGGTTCAAGATCCGGTCGGAGTCACCGACCTGGTCGTCCATGCCGGTCGAAGGGGCCCGGATGCCCTCGAGCACGCGGGCCCGTGTCCTTTGCAGGGCCCCTCCCTCGCGGTCGGGGCTTGTGGCTCAGGCCTTCTTGCCGCCGGTGTTGGCCGGGGCCGCGGGCTTCTTCTGCTCGGGCTTGGTCTGGGCGGGCTTCTTGTCGCCCGTGCCCTTCATCCCGCCGCCACAACCGCCACCGCCGCATCCACATCCGCCGCCCATGGGAAACTCCTTTCGCAATCACCCCCACAAGTTCCGGGGAAAGCGCTCGCGGGGCTCTCGACCCGCGAGCGCGAGTTTGGTTCGTGCTCAGGATACCGCGCCCTCGGCGGGCTGGGTGTCCTCCTTGAGCTCGGTGATCAGCACGTCCGTGGTGAGCATCAGCCCCGCCACGCTGGCCGCGTTCTGCAGGGCCGTCTTGACCACCAGGGCCGCGTCGATGATCCCGGCCTTGATCAGGTCGCCGTACTCGCCGGTGGCGGCGTTGAAGCCGTAGCCCGCGGTCCTGGCGTCCTCCTTGACCTTCTCGACGACGACATCGCCGTCGAACCCGGCGTTCTCGGCGATCTGCTTGCAGCAGCTCTCCACCGCCAGCGCGACGATCTCGAAGCCCTGCTTCTCATCCTCGTCCTTGGCCTTCTTGCCCGCGGCCCGGATGGCCTGCTGCGTGCGGAGCAACGCCACGCCCCCGCCGGGAACGTACCCCTCCTTGGCCGCGGCGCGCGTGGACTTGACCGCGTCGTCGACGAGGTCCTTGGTGGCCTTCATGGCGATCTCGGTGGCGCCGCCCACGTGGACCATCGCCACCCCGCTGGTCAGCTTGGCGAGGCGCTCCATCAGCTTCTCGCGGTCGTAGTCGCTGGTGGACTTGTCGTGCTGGCTCTTGATCTGGTCGGCCCGGGCCTTGATGTCGCCCTTCTTGCCCGCGCCCTCGATCACCGTCGTGTCGTCCTTGGTGACCACGATCTTCTTGGCGCGTCCCAGCTCGCCCAGCTCCACGCTCTCCAGGCTGCGACCCAGGTCCTCGGCGATGAAGGTCCCGCCCGTGAGCACCGCGATGTCGCCCAGCATGGCCTTGCGCCGATCGCCGAAGCCCGGCGCCTTGACGGCGCAGATCTTCAGCGTCCCGCGCAGGCGGTTCACCACCAACGTCGCCAGGGCCTCGTTCTCCACCTCCTCCGCGATCAGCAGGATCGGCTTGCCCGACGCCGCCACCTTATTCAGCAGCGGGAGCAGGTCGGGCAGGTTGCTGATCTTCTTCTCGTAGATGAGGATCGAGCAGTCCTCCAGCACGCACTCGCCCGTCTTGGGATTGGTCATGAAGTACGGGGAGAGGTAGCCCTTGTCGAACTGCATGCCCTCCACGTAGTCCAGCGTCGTCTGGGCGGTCTTCCCGTCCTCGATGTTGACCACGCCCTCGGCCCCGACCTTGGCGATCGCGCTGGCGATCAGCGCCCCGATCGTCGCGTCGTTGTTGGCCGAGATCGTCGCGACCTTGGCGAAGTCGTCCTCGCCCTTGCACTTGACCGCCATCGCGTCAACGGCCTCGGCGGCCACGGCGGCGGCGGCGTTGATGCCCCGCTGCAGACGCACCGGGTTCACCCCCGCCGTCACGTGGCGCAATCCCTCCCCGAAGATCGCCTGCGCGAGCACGGTGGCGGCGGTGGTCCCGTCGCCGGCCTTGTCCGCCGTCCGCTTGGCGACCTCGTTCACCATCTTCGCGCCCATGCTCTGGAAGGGCTCGGGGAGGGTGACCTCCTTGGAGACCGAGACGCCATCCTTGGTGACTTGCGGACCCCCGTAGGACTTCTCGATCACCACGTGGCGCCCGCTGGGGCCCATCGTGCACTTGACCGCGTCGGCGAGGCGGTCCACGCCGCGCTTCATTTCGATGAGGGCGGCGTCGTTGAACATGATCTGCTTGGTGGACATCGATGCAACTCCTGGAAATCGAACGCGGAGGTCGCGGAGGGATCAGAGGAATGCGGAGGTCGAACCATCCGATTCCCTCGTCCCAATCCCCGGGTCTCCCTGCGTTCTTCCTGTTTCTCTGGTCCCTCGGCGGTCGAACGCACTCAACCCTCGATCACGCCGAGCAGCTCGCTCTCCCGCAGGATCAGGTGCTTGTTCCCCTTGATCTCGACCTCGGTGCCCGCGTACTTGCCGTACACCACCGTGTCTCCCTTGCGGACGCTCATCTCGGCGCGCTTCCCGTTCTCCAGGCGCTTGCCCGGGCCCACGGCCACCACCTCGCCCTTGACGGGCTTCTCCTTGGACGTTTCGGGCAGGTAGATCCCCGACGCCGTCTTCGTCTCGGCCTCGACGGGCTTGACCAGCACGCGATCCTCCAGCGGACGAACTGCCATGGCTCGATTCTCCTTCGTGTTCGCTTCCCACGGGGCGCCCGCGCGCCCCGCCATTCAGGTTCAACTCCGGGCCGACCGCTCCGGCGGCCGCGCCCCGCACGATTCACCGACCCGTCGGTGTGTCCAGCCTCTCCTCCACCGGCGTCCCGCCTTCGGCGATGCACACGTCCCACGCCCCGCCAACGCGCCGCACGTCGAAGCTGTACACGAGGCGCTCCGGGGCGGCCTCGCGCTCCAGCGTCGCCCGCACGCCCTGGGGGACGCCCCTCGGGGCGACGGCCTGCTCGCGCTCGCCCGCGCAGCCACCCACCCCGAACCCCAGCAGCGCCAGCCCGGCCAGGCTCGCCCGACATGGAACTCTCATGGTGATCCTCCTTCGGCGCTCGCCCCGGGCGAGCGACGGGACTTGATGATCGAGAAGACCAGCGGGATCAGCGACACCGAGATGATCCCCAGTACCACCATCTCGAAGTGCTTCTTGAAGAACGGCAGCCCGCCCAGGAAGTACCCCGCCCCGCAGCACACGCCCACCCACGTCAGCGCCCCGGTGACGTTGAAGAAGATGAAACGCCCGTAGTTCATCGCCCCCGCGCCCGCCACGTACGGGACGAAGGTGCGGATGATCGGCAGGAACTGCCCGAGCATGACGGCCTTGCCCCCGTGCTTCTCGAAGAACGAGTGGGCCGTCGCCAGGTGCTTGCGAGACAACAGGCGCGAGAGGGGCGAATCGGACTCGCCCCGGAAGATCTTCGGGCCCGTCGCCTTCCCGATCCAGTAGTTCGACGTGTTCCCCGCGATCGCCGCCACCAGCAGCAGCGGCGCCGCGATCTCGATCCGAAGCACCCCCGTCCCCGCCAGCATTCCCACCGCGAACAGCAGCGAATCGCCCGGGAGGAACGGGGTCACCACCAGCCCCGTCTCGCAGAAGACGATGGCGAACAGGATCCCGTAGATCCACGGGCCATAGTCCTTGGCGAGCAGCTCGAGCTTCTCGTTGAGGTGCAGGAAGATGTCGAGTAGTTGCTGCATCCACGGCTTTCACGTCTCGAACACCGGTCAGACCTTGGGACGCCCGCCCGCGCCGCCCGCGCCGCCCTTGGACTTGTCCGAGCCCTTGTGCAGGTTGTGCCCCGTGTCGGGCTTGTACGCCGCCACGCTCTCGCCCTCGCCCTTCTTCTCGTCCTTCTTCGCGAGCGCGTCCATGTTCACCGCCTTCGACGGCGTGAGCGGCATGCTCCCGCCGCCGAGCTTGTTGCGAATGTCAGATCCCTTGGCCATGACCAACACTCCTCACGTTCGCGCCTTACCGAACCAACTCCAAGAACTGTTCAACACTCAGCCCCGCGTCCCTGATCAGTCCCCTCAGCGTTCCCTTCGCCAGCTCCTTGTGCTGCGGCACCGACAAGTGCCGGTGCGGCGGCATCAGCCCACCTTCCTTCCCACGTCGATCTCCACGCACTCCTCGGAGATCGACGGCGGGATCGGCTCCCCGTGCTTGCGCAGGCTCTCCAGGTACGCCTCGATCGCCTCGGTGATGTTCCGCAGCGCCTCCTCACGGGTGTCTCCCTGCGACCAGCACCCAGACAACGTCGGGCATGACGCCACGAACTTCCCGTCCTCATCCTGCTCGATCACGACGCGAAACTTCATGGAAGGCTCCTCGTCACGGGTCGTCATCGCGCTCCGCCGTTCAGAACCCCATCCCACCCATGCCGCCCATGCCACCCATCCCACCCATGCCACCCATGCCACCCATCCCGCCGGGCATTCCGCCTCCCGCGGGAGCGGCCTCCTTGGGCTCGGGCTTGCTCGTCACGACGCAGTCCGCCGCCAGCAGCATCGTCGCCACGCTCGACGCGTTCTGCAGGGCCGACCGATCGACCTTTGCCGGCGTCAGCACGCCCTGGGCGATCAGGTCGCCGTACTCGAGCGTCAGGGCGTTGAATCCGAAGTTCCCCTTCCCCTCGGCAACCTTGTTGACCACGACCGTCCCCTTCACGCCCGCGTTGTCGGCGATGGTCTGCAGCGGGACGGCCAGGGCCGTGTACACCGTCCGGATCCCCGCGGCGAAGTCGAACGCGTAGCGACCCACGTCCTCGGAGGACTTCTCGTCGTCGGCGCCGGACTTGCCGAAGACCTTGCGGTACTCGGCGAGGCCCTCCAGCGCCTTGCGGGCGCGGATGAAGCTCACCCCGCCCCCGGGGACGATGCCCTCGGCCACCGCGGCCCGCGTCGCGTGCAGCGCGTCCTCGATGCGGGCCTTCTTCTCCTTCAGCTCGGCCTCGCTGGCCGCGCCGACCTTGACCTGCGCCACGCCCCCGGCGAGCTTGGCCAGGCGTTCCTGGAGCTTCTCGCGGTCGTAGTCGCTGGTATTCTTGTCGATCTCGGAGCGGATCTGGGCGATGCGAGCCTGGATGTCCTTGTTGGTGCCCGCGCCCTCGATGATGGTCGTGTTGTCCGCGTCCACCTCGACCTTCTTGACCACGCCCAGGTGCTTGATCTCCACGTTCTCCAGGTCGATCCCCAGGTCCTTCATCACCGCCGTCGCGCCCGTGAGGATCGCGATGTCCTCGAGCATGGCCTTGCGACGGTCGCCGTAGCCCGGGGCCTTCACCGCGCACACGTTGAGCGTCCCGCGCAGCTTGTTGATCACCAGCGTCGCCAGGGCCTCGCCCGCCACGTCCTCGGCGATGATCAGCAGCGGACGCTTGGCCTTCATCACCTTCTCGAGCAGCGGGAGGAGCTTCTGCACCCCCTCGATCTTGTCCTCGTGGATCAGCACCAGGCACTTGTCCAGCTCGACCTTCATCGCGTCCGCGTCGGTCACGAAGTTCGGCGACAGGAACCCGCGGTCGAACTGCATCCCCTCCACCACGTCCACCACCGTGTCGATGTTCTTGCCTTCCTCCACCGTCATCACCCCGTCCTTGCCCACCTTCTCGAACGCGTCCGCCATGATCTTCCCGATCTCCGCGTCGTTGTTCGCCGAGATGCTCGCCACGTTCTGGATGTCCGCCTTGCCCTTCACGGGCGTGGACATCGCGTCGATGGCCTTGCTCGCCGCCTCGACCCCCGCCTTCATCCCGCGGATCAACGCGTTGGCGTCCACCCCCGCCGCGATGTGCCGCAGCCCCTCGCGGAACAACGCCTCGGCCAGCACCGTCGCCGTCGTCGTTCCATCCCCCGCCTCGTCGCTGGTCTTGCTGGCGGCTTCCTTCACGAGCTTGGCGCCCATGTTCTCCGCCTTGTTCGACAGCTCGATCTCCTCGGCCACCGACACCCCGTCCTTGGTCACCGTCGGCCCGCCCCAGCTCTTGTCCAGCACCGCGTTGCGACCACGCGGGCCCAACGTCGCCTTCACCGCCCGCGCCAGCTTCTCCACCCCCGCGAGCAGGGCCTGACGGGCGTCCACGTCGAACACGAGTTCCTTCGCTGCCATGGGGTTCTCTCCAGCAATCCGGTTGCGTCCGGTCTTTGTGAGGCCTTGCTCGCGAGTGCGACACCCATCGCGCTCCGCTGTGCTCAGCCCGTCAGGCAAGGGTCATGCCAAGCGATCCACGCTCCGCCGGGGGGGCTGCCGCCCGAGCCGGGGCCGCACGGGCGGCACCGCCCTGTCACGCAACGCCCCGAGACGCGACGGGCTGTCGATTTGGCAGGGGATCAGCCTTTGGGCTCGAGCGGGCGACCCTCGTCGTCCAGCACGACCCGCTCCACCCTCCCCTTGCCGTTGAAGTCATCCTCGTTCTGGAAGTGATCGGGAAAGTAGGTTTCCTCGACATGCTCCAGGATGACCAGCGTGAACAGCTGGGCGAACGTCACGAGGCCCGCGAGCTTGTACAACCCCATCCCGCACGCGGCCCCCACCGCCGCCGTCACCCACACCGCCGCCGCCGTGGTCAGCCCTCGCACCGCCTTCTTGTTCTGGATCACCGCTCCGGCGCCCAGGAACCCCACGCCACCCATCAGGCCCTGCAGGATCCGGCTGATCTCCGCTTGCCCGGTCGCGCCCTGGAACTCGCGGACGACCTCCTCACCCGCGAGCATGAAGCCCGCCGAGCCCAGGCTGATCAGGATCATCGTGCGAAACCCCGCCGGACGGTGCTTGCGCTCACGCTCGAGCCCCACCAGAGCGGCCAGGCCCACCGCCGCCCCGATGCGTAACGCCATCTCCCCGATCGGCAGAGCATCCATCGCCCTAGCGTAGCACGGATTGTTCAGATCGTGTCAAGAGCCTGGATTCGCGGCCTGGGCCGGCGGGGCCAGGCGCCGCGCCACCAGCACCGCGATCGCGTAGCCCAGCGTGGGCACGACCAGGGCCAGGGTCTGCGTCCCCCGGACGGTGGGATTGGCCGTGACGATCTTGGCCATCGCGAAGGAAAGGACCGGCCACAACACGAAGAGCGCCCCGCCCAGGATGAGCAGTGCGGGGGCCAGGCGCCGGTCCAGCAGCGCCGGGGCCAGGAACGACAGCACGCACCCGTACGCCGCCGCCGTCGCCGCCATCGGGCCCAGCAGCGAGGCGTCCAGCCCCGCGCCCGTGGGGAAGAGCAGGGCGGCCAGCAACCACCCCAGCACGCCCACCAGCGTGAAGACCACGACGCTGCCCGCGTAGAAGAACGCGGCCCGCTGCACTTTTCGACTGCGGCTCACGGCTACCAGCCTGCCCGGTCCGCGGGCCGGGAGCAAGAAAAAACGCGATTCCCAGGGGGAAATCGCGTGATCGAACGTCCAAGAACCTGCGTTCCGTCGCCCCGGGGCCTAGTTCTCCGGAATGACCGCCCCCGTGACGATCTCGCGGAATCGCGCCCGCAGCTTCTTCGTCACCGGGCCCTCGCCCTGGCCGATCGCGTGGCGCTTCCCGTCGGTATTGTCGATCTCGCTCACGGCGATCATCTCGGCCGCCGTCCCGGTCAGGAAGACCTCGTCGGCGCGCAGGATCTCGTCGAGGCGGACCTCCTTGGTCACGCACTTGAGCCCGCAGGCGGGGATCACCTCGTCGCGCACGAACTTCTGCGTCACGCCCTCGAGCGACCCGGAGTCGCCCGTCGTGTTGGGCGGCGTGAAGATCGTCCCACCCTTGATGAAGAACAGGTTGTCGCCCGTGCACTCGGTGACCCACCCGTCGCTCGACAGCATGATCGCCTCGTCGCAGCCGGCGTTGATGGCCTCGACCTTGGCGAGGATGTTGTTGAGGTAATTCAGGCTCTTGACGCGGGGATCCAGGCACGCCACCGGTGTCTTGGGGCGCTTGGCCACCACCACGCGCATGCCCGTCTGGTAGAACTCGGGCTTGTAGAGCGAGATCTGATCGGCGATGCAGACGACGCCCGGGACGGGGCACTTGCGCGGATCCAGCCCCAGCGTTCCGTACCCGCGGGTCACCACCAGCCGGATGTACCCGTCTTCGATCCCGTTGGCCTCGATGCACAGGCGCTGCACGCCCACCATCTCCTCCGCGGAGATCGGGATTCTCAGGCTGATCTTCTCGGCGCAGCGGTAGAGCCGGTCCATGTGGCTCTGGAGCTTGAAGATCTTGCCCTTGTACACCCGGATGCCCTCGAAGACCCCGTCCCCGTACAACAGCCCGTGGTCGTACACGCTGACCACCGCCTCGCTCTTGGGCACGAGCTTGCCGTTCACCCAGATCAGCGGGCGATCCTCGACGGGTTTGGCCCACAGCCCGCGATGCTCGGGCTTGAGGACGGCCAGGGGATCGGGGCTTCCCGGGGCGACGCCGGGCGCTGCGCCCAGAGCGGCCCCGGCGCGGGCGGGCTTGGTGCTGGTGGACATTCCGACTCCTCCGCCCTGGGTCCCGGACGGGTCCGGGATCGGGTGCGACGGCCCGCGCCAACCAACGCGCGGACGCACGCCCGACTGTACGCCTCGCCCATGCCGCCCGGTTCGCGGCGAGGAATGCCGGAAACGATTTCAGCCCCCGACCTTCCCCGGGCTCAGGCTCGGACTTCCGCCCCCAGCCGCCCCTTGAGGTCGCCCAGCAACGCCGCCACCGGACCATCCACCTCGTCGTGACGCAGCGTGCGCGCAGGATCGCGGAAGCGAAGGCGGACGGTCATGCTCTTGCGGCCCTTGCCCACCTGGGCCCCTCGATACGTCGTCACGAATCCCCAGCCTTCCAGGCGATCGCCCGGGCGTGCCGCCGAGGACTGGGAGATCTCCCGCGCGACGCGATCCCACGTGACCGGCTCGTCCACGATGAGGGAAACGTCCCGCTCGATCCCGGGGAACTGCGGGAGGGCCGAGACGGCCGCGCGCGGCGGGTACTGCGAGGCCAGCACCTCCACGTCCAGCTCCGCCCCCACCACCGGCGTGTCCAGGTCGTACATCGCCTGCACCTCGCGGGCCAGCAGCCCGAGCCAGCCCAGGGGCTTGCCCCGCAGCGCCAGGGAGGCGAAGGCCTTGGGATCGAACGCCCTGCAATGCGGGCTGGCGGGCTCGACCGCGAGCGCCGCGTCCGCGCCCGCCAGGGCGCGCACGGCCGACTCGATCGCACCCCGCAGCGCCCGCACGCCCGCCTGCAGCTCCGTCACGCCCGCGTTCCTGCCCTTCACCGGGCAGTCCAGCAGCAGGCCGAGCTTGAATCGCTCGACCGAGCGTCCGTCGGCGTCCTGCGCGAATACGGCGGATGTCTCGAAGAGGCGCACCCCGCCCGGGGCCCCCGCGTGCTGGTTCCCACGTCGGCACGCGAGCAGGCCCGGCAGCACGCTGGGACGCGCCACGGGCTCGGCCTTGCGGCGCTCGTCGTCCACGCACACCTCGCGCAGTCCCCGGGGCAGGAACCAGTCCGCTTCCTGGCGCGCGGTGAAGCTGAACGTCACCGTCTCGAAGAACCCCATCCCCGTGAGCAGCCCCTCGAGCTCGCGACGGGCCCGCTCGCTCTCCTGGGGCCCGCGCGCCACGATGCTCATGCGCTCGTGGATCGGGATCTGCTCCAGCCCGTGGAGGCGCCCGACCTCCTCGACCAGGTCGATCTCGCGCGAGAGGTCGGGGCGGGAAGGGGGAATGGTGCACTCGATCGCGTCGCCCTCGGCACGGACGCCCACGCCCAGGGCCGCGAGCAGCTGCCCCATGCGAGCCGCCCCCACGTCACATCCCAGCAGGGACGCGCACCGGGCCGGGCGCAGGCGGATCTGCGTGCGTGCCCTGAGGGCCTGGCCCGTCTCGATGGCGCCGTGGCAGACGCGCCCCCCGGAAACCTCGGCCATCAGCGCCGCCGCCCGCTCCGCCGCCGCGTCCACGCAGCGCGGATCCACGAACCGCTCGTAGCGATGGCTGGCGTCGGTGCGCAGCCCGTGGCGCCGGGCGGCGCGGCGGATCGTGACCGGGTCCCAGGTGGCCACTTCGAGCACGACGTCGGTCGTGCCTGCCCGGACCTCGCTGTCGCCCCCGCCCATCACGCCCGCGAGCCCCTGGGCGCGCTCCGCGTCGGCGACGACCAGCTCGTCGTTCCTGAGCGAGCGGGCCTTGGCGTCGAGCGTGGTGAGTTTCTCCCCGTCGCGTGCGTAGCGAATGACCAGGGCCGAGCCGCCCAGCCTGGCGAGGTCGAAGGCGTGGCAGGGGTGCCCCAGCTCGAAGTTGAGGAAGTTGGTCACGTCCACGATGTTGGAGATGGGCCGTTGCCCGACGCTCTCGAGGGCCTCGCGCAGCCAGGCCGGACTGGGCCCGATCGTGACACCCCGGATCACCCGCGCGGTGAAGCGCGGGCAGGCCTCGGGCACGGTGTTGTCGACGCGCAGGATCGACGCGATGGGAGTGGGGTCGCGCGGGGGCGCGGGGGCCTGGGCCAGGGGGTCGCGCAGGCCAACGCCCAGCTTGGCGCCCGCCTCGCGGGCCAGGCCGACGTGCGAGAGACAGTCGCCGCGGTTGCTCGTGATCTCCACATCGAGCCGGACATCCCCGCCGGGGAGCGGTGTGACGCTCTCGATGGGGAACCCCGCCTCGATGAGCGCGTGCTGGATGCGGTCGGCCGGGTGGGGACCGCCTTCGAGGTAACGATTGAGCCAGGCGAGGCTGATGAGCATGGGGAAGAGGATACACTCAACGGGCGCTACCAAGTACCAAACTTATACCTATCAAAACAGGTGGTTATCGGTCTGAATTGTCTAGAACCAGACGATTACAGGATCATCGAGTGGGCCAAAATCGCGCCGAGTCGCGGACTTTTCCTTGGCTTTTTTGGCTCGTCGTGTAATCTGCACAGGCCTGAATCCTGGCGCGTGGGGCCTGGATGAGGGTGGGGATCGGCGCTGGACCAGAGAAACGTAGCCAATCGATGCGTCCATCCACCGCGCCCGTCAGGGCGCGGGTGATTGTGTCAGTGGGTGTTTTCAAGTGTCAGGGTCTTTGAACCAGGGAGTCGAGAAATGAAGAAGATGCAGTTGATCGCGGTCGCAGGGACGTCGCTGGCCATCTCGGCCGCGGCATTCGCCGTGGATTTTCCGGAAATCGAGACCAACGAGACCAAGGCCCAAGCGTTGGCAAACGGGGCGTTCAACCTCGCCGCGGGCGACACGGTGAGCGGAACGAGCACGGGCACGAGCACCACGACGCCCGGAGCCGCTTCCGCGGACACGTTCCTGGTCCGGACGGCCGTCCAGCCGCTGGGGATCTACCGCTACCAGCTGACGGCGTCCTGCGCCGCGGGCACGGGCGTCAGCGCCACGATCCGCGGGCTGAGCCAGTCGGCGGGCGTCATCGGCACCACCGACGCCGCGCTCCAGACGGGGTCGGGCAGCGGCACGCCCGCCGCCCCCCGCGTCAACCAGTGGTACGGCTTTGGCAAGCAGGAGCAGCTGTATTACCGCGTGACCGGCGCCGCGAGCTCCACGGGGTACAGCTCGGCCCTGTCCATGACCACGGTCACGCCCATCGCCGTCTCGGGGACGATCGAGGCGGGGAGCGTCACGGTCACCACGGTCGGGCAGACGACCGTCGACACCGACTTCTGGATCTACGACGCGAACCTGAACCCCGTGAGCACGTTCGGCAACGACGACGAGTCGATCGCCGGCGGCGGCACCGGCACCACGTCCCAGGGGCGTGCGACCCGCACGCTGGCGGCGGGCACGTACTACGTCGCGGTCTCGAACTGGAACTTGGCGAACGACCAGGCCAGCCCCGCCGACGACGATTACCGCTCCGGCAACGTGATGGACTTCGCCGACTCCGTGGCCAACAGCAGCACGAGCACGGCGATGGACTGCGACATCTCGATCACCAGCGTGGCCGGCACGGTCCTCGCGACGGGCACGAAGGCCGCCGCGTTTGATGTCGTGTGGTACTCCTTCACCGTCGCGCCCCCGACCACCCCGACCAACCCGACGGGCACGGGCGCCGCGACGCCCAACAGCGGCCTGGTGGGCAGCACCACGCTGCTCACGGTCGACGTGATCCCCGGCGCCAACCCGGCCAGCACCGGCCTGACGGTCACGGGCGACCTGACCGGCATCGGCGGGTCGGCCACCCAGACGTTCTACGACGACGGGACCAACGGCGACGTGAC
>JBGAOG010000159.1:0-5102 GCA_044221985.1 Phycisphaerales bacterium | reverse complement strand
TGCCTGCCCGTCCCGGCCGCAGCCAGGCCAATGTTTCACCCGGACGACCGGTGTAATCGAAACTGGCCAAAAACGACCAATAAATCATGAGGTTCTGTGATTCCATTCACGGAAATCGGCGGCGTTTGGGCGCCTAATGGCAGCGTCGATGGAGAAAGCGTAACGGACCCCGGGAAACCCCAAGCACCCCCCCGGAAACCCGATACCCGGTTCCAGAGAGAACCCGAGATTCCGGCACCGGCCGCCAGCGCAACAGGCCGCCGATGCCCAAGAAACAGCTGATTGACCTATCCCTCATCCAAACCAGGAGAAGCAAGATGAAAGCCCTCAGCCTCAGCAAGATTGCCCTCGCGATCGCCCTCGCGGTTCCCGCACTCGCCGCCGCCGAATCCAACTGGGTGGTCGGCCCGGGCAGCGCCAACGCGAGGCTCGACTTCCAGATCACGATCCCGCGCGTCCTCTACTTCCAGGTCGGCCCCGGCGCCTTCGCGACGAACGACACCACGGTCCAGCTGATGTCCACGAGCGTGCCGGCCGCCACCCTCGGCGGTGGCACGGTCAACTTCGCCCCGGGCACCGTCCCCGTTCGCGTCGTCGGCAACAACGGCCAGGTCACGATCATCGCCACGACGCTCGGCGCCCTCCAGAGCGACCTCCTCGCCACCGACACGATCTCCTTCACGAAGATCGCCGGCAGCACCAGCGACGCGGCCATCCCGCACCCGACGTTCGTGGACGGTGGCGCCAGCGCCGCGGTCAACGTGACGCTGAGCTCCGGCAAGGTCACCAACCGCACCGCCGACTGGTCCTTCACGTACGCCAACGACGCGATCATCCCGCCCGGCATCTACGGCGGCGTGAACACCCGCAACAGCCGCGTGACCTACACGGCCGCGATGCCCTGAGTCCGGGCGACTTCCCGCTCGCCCACGGACCGTTCGGCGTCAGTGGGCGAGCGCCTTTGCCGATCCTTGGCGCTCCGCCACAACAGGGCTAATCTCCCCGTGATGAACCTGCCTGCCACGCGTTCGCCGCGACGTGCCGCGCTCGCCACATCGGTGGCGGCGGTCCTCGCGCTCGCGTACCCGGGGCACGCGGGGGCCTGGATCCTCACCGGGCTGGGAACCAACAACCCGGCGCGGGTCTTCATGATGGTGGGCAACGGCGCGGCGGCCGTCTGGCAGAACAACGCGACCGTCAACACGGTGAGCCTTTCCGTTCCGGCCGCGCAACTGGGGACGGGGGCCCTGCAGATGACCAGCGACAGCACCCAGGCGCGCAGCCCCTACGACCAGTTCACGGTCTGCGCCCCGCCGGCGCAGGTCTACGTCGGGGCCGCCTACCAGCGCCGTCTCTCGACCCAGGCCGCCAATGCGATGCTCCAGGTCACCGCGCCCGCAAACCTCGTCAACCCGGCGGGCGACCTGATTCCCATCAGCGAGATCAGCTGGACCGTCTCGGCGCTGGGGGGGGACGCCAACCCCACCGCGATCCCGGCCGGCGCCTTCCTGGGAGGCACGCAGTTCCTCACCAACATCGCGCAGGGGACCATGCGGGAGAACTGCCATACCTTCCGGTTCGCGAACACGGCGATCCGCGCATCGGGCATCTACCGCGGCACGGTCACCTACACCCTGACGATGCCATGAGGGCCCGGACTCTAATCGCCCTGGCAGGGGCGCTCCTGGCATGGGAGGCGGGCGTGCAAGCTGCCACCTACCGGCTCGACGATTCCGCCAGCCAGGTGATTCCCCCCAACGCGCAATGGGAGTGGGCGTCCGGCTCGCTGCGCACGGGAACCAACACGGTGCACCTGAATGCGCGCGTCATCGTCCGGATCGACACGCGCCAGTGGGCCGGGCAGGCGGGGAGGATCTACATGGTGCTCCCGGTCGATGCGGGCGGGCGCGTCACGGCGCAATGGGAGTCCGAAGGACGGCTCATCCCGGGACGGATGCTCTCGGGCGAGCGCACGCTCGTGTTCTCGGGCACCGTGCCGGGGCCGGTCCTAGAGGACAGGCTCACGGTGCGGCTGAGCGCGGACGCCCGGACGCTCGTCTCGGACACGCAGCGGTTCGCCTTCCACTTCGAGCTGGACACGCCCTGAAGCCATGGGAGATGCGTCCATGACAATCGCCCGGGGCCGATCCCGCCTGCCGAACGTCGCCGGCTGCCTGCTGGCGGCGGTCCTAGCCCTTCCGGGCATGGCGCGGGCCCAGTTCGCGCTCTACGTCTCGCCGCCGCGTGTGGAAGTGCAGGCCAAGGCCGGGGAGACGAAACGCCACGTTCTCGAGCTCCAGCACTCCGGGCTCGCCGCGAGCAGCCTGCGCTTCTCCACGAACGACTGGACGCTGAGGGCGGACGGCACGGTGCTCTTCAACGACACCCTCTCGCAGGACAGCTGCCGGCCCTGGGTCGCCCTGGAACGCCGCGAGCTCAAGATCGAGCCCAACGGAAAGTACCGCTACCGCTTCGAGGTCACGCCGCCGGCCGGCACTCCGCAGGGAGAATGCCGCTTCGCGATCATGATCGAGGGCCTCGATACCACCAAGGTGGATCAGGGCGCCTTCAGCTTCCCGGTGGCGGGCAGGATCGCGGTCATCGTCTACGTGCAGGTCGAGGGCGCCTCGCCGAAGCTCGCCATCGGCAAGCCCGGCGTGCGCGTGGTGAAGGGCGTCCTGCAACCGGTGATCGAGGTCACGAACAGCGGCGATGCCACGGGACGCCTCGAGGGCTTCCTCACCGCCGTGGACGCCGCGGGCGTGGAGTTCGAGCTCATGCCCGAGAGCCTGCCGATCCTGCCGGGCGTCACGAGGCCGATCGCTCTCCTGCCGGCGGAAGAGGGCGGCAAGAAGCCGCCGATTCCCCAATATCCTCTGCGTGTGAAGGGCACCCTCGAATGGGGCAAGAGCCGCGATACGGTGGAACTGCGGTTCGCGCCCTGATCCTCGCGGCAGTCGCTTCGCTGGGGTTGGAGCAGGCCTGCCTCGCCGGGGAGCCGGTCCGCCTGGTTTCCACGAAGAGGGTGAACGGCGTGGCGCCGGCCGAGCCGGCCTATGTGGATCGCATCATCGAGGGCCTGGCCCCCGAGCCGGGCGCCGACGAGGGCGCGGACACCTACAACCCCCAGGGCTGGCCCCGCTACCTCCGGCTGGAGACGCGGCTGGGCACCCAACCCTACGAGGGAAGCGAGCGCACCGCGGGCTTCACTGCGTCGGCGGTGCTCGAGACGCCCAGCCACGGCACGCTCTCCCTGGACGCGAACTACGCGGGCGACGAGAGGCGAGGCGCCTTCACCTTGCGCCAGCGCGAGCTGCCTGTCGACGGCGGATGGGTCGTGAACAACGAGCTCGGGGTGGTCATTCCCCTGGCGCCCGTCCTCATGCGGCTGCCCTCCCGCGTCTTCATTCCCGGCGATTTCGTGCGCGGAGCGGGCACGGAATGGATCAACGCGGGCCTGGGCGTGCAGGGACTCGCGAGCACGGGCAAGGCCGGGCGCATGGAAGGCTACCCGGTGTCGGTCTTCGACGCCCTGAATGGCGACATCACGACCGTCGGGGCGCAGGGCCGCGCGCGGGAGTGGACCGCCGCGGCGCGCTACGCGAGGGCGCGTGACGTCTCCTACCTCCTCGACCCGGTCCAACCCGCGGACTTCCTCGACAGCGACTCCACCCAGGTCGCCGTGCGCCACGAAGGCGACCGCGGCTACCTGCAGGCCAACGCCATGGCGACCCGCTCGGACGTCACGGGGGACACCCGCAAGGGCGCGTGGGTCGATGGCGAGTGGAAGGAGGGCGCGGCCCTGTATGGCTACGGCCTGTATCGCCTGGATCCCGACCTAAGCTGGAACGGCCAGCTCATGGCTGGCAACATCCAGGGAGGCTACGCCCGCGTGTCGGCATACACGCGCGGCTGGTCCGTCGACGGGCAGGTCGACACCTTCAAGCCGGTCTCCGGACAGGAAGACACCGGCGTCCTCGTGACCGGCAGCGGGCGCTGGCGCTACAGCCGGTCGCTGACCCTGAGCGCGGGCGGCTCCCTGCGCAGGTACCAGGGCAATGCCGGAACCGCGTTCGGCGACCTCCGGCACCAGAACGACTGGGGGTTGACCGGGCTGCGCGCGGATCTCTCCCAGGCCGCGAGCCAGCGGTCGCGGCGACTGACCCTGGACCAGGGCTGGATCCTGGAGCCGGGATGGTCGCTCAACACGAGCCTCACCGCCGGGAGCGAGTCGGGCGAGAGCGCCGCCGGCTCGCTGTGGGGTGCCGCGGTGTCCTTCGCCGCGCCCCTGGGCAACGATGTCACCTTCTCGGGGAACGCGAGCACCGAGCGTCGCGGGGACGGTTCCTCCAGCGCGGGCGCCAACCTGAACCTCGCCTGGCGCCTGTCCACGAACTGGTCCGTCGAGGGCAACTTCACCTACTCGGAAGGGCGTTCGCGCGTGGTGCTGCCGATCGATCCGCTGGCGCCGCCGCCGGAGCGCCTGCTCCTGCCGACCGACGCGCGCTCCTTCTTCCTCGTGCTCCGCTACGAGGACCGCGCGGGATCGAGCACGGCGCCCCTGGGCGGAACGCCGAGGACCGGGGGCGGCGCCATCGAGGGCGTCGTTTTCCTCGACGCGAACCGCACCGGGGCGCAGGAGGCGGGCGAAACGGGCGCCTCGGGCGTCTCCGTCTACCTGGATGGACGCTACGCGGTCCGGACCGATTCCCAGGGCCGCTTCGCGTTCCCCTTCGTCGCGCCGGGCAAGCACGTCATCGTCGTCCTCAACGAGACCCTGCCCCTGCCCTGGGAGGCCGGAGAGCGCAGGGAGACGCGCCTCGAAGTGGCGGTGCGCGAGACCACGCGCCTCGCGATCCCCGTCGTGCGCCGCAGCGACTGAACCCGGCCCCGCCAGCCGCGCGCGGCGGCTACTCGGCCTTCGGATCCCGCGCGAGCAGCTGGCGCACCGCCTCCGCCGGCGGCCTGCCCTCGAACAGCACGCCGCAGACCGACTCGGTGATCGGCATCTCGATGCCCTTGCCGCGCGCGAGGTCGCGCACCGAGGCGGCGGACTGCACGCCCTCGGCCACGTGGCCCAGCTCCCGCAGGATGTCGCCGAG
>JBGAOG010000158.1:0-5230 GCA_044221985.1 Phycisphaerales bacterium | reverse complement strand
TCCTTGAGTCGTAGCTCGGCCTGTGCGACGGTGCGTTCGATCACCGGACGGGCGGCGTGGAGCATCCCGCCCTGGCGCGCCCGCTCCTCGAGCTGATCGAGGCGGGCACGGGCCTCGTGGAGACGCTGGGCCTGGCGCTCGATGAGCGTGGCGTGCAGGCCGTAGAGCGTGGCGGCGACGATGGCGACGTGTGCGGCGAAGGACCGCATGGAACCGGTGCTCATCCGTCGCCCTCCGCGTCGCCTTCGGGCGCCAGGGCGAGTCCCGGGAGCCCGATCACGTCGACCTCGATCTGGAACTGGACTCCCCCCTCGCCGGCGCCGACCTTGGACGTGGATTCGAGCCTGCAGCCCGAGACGATGGGCATCGCCGCGAGCCGGTCCATGAACTCGCGGATGAGGGTGGGCGCCTCGCGTCCGGGGCCGGCCTTGGCCACGCCGGCGAGCTGGCAGCGGTTGGCCCGATCGCCCATGCGCATGTCCATGCTGGTGACGCGGACCCCGTCGGGCAGCGCTCCGGCGATGGCGACCATGGCGCCGCTCCACGGAGCGCTCTGGCCCAGCTCGCTGGCGAGCGTCCCCGTGGCCTCTTCGAGGCGGGCGCCGATGGCCTGCATCCGGGCGGTCAGGTCCCGCAGGGCCTCGTCGTTGCCGGCCTCTCCCGTGAGCGTGGCGATCCGCTGGTGGACCTGCACGAGCTTGGCGCGGGTGTTCGCGAGCACCCCCGCGAGGACCAGAACGGCGGCCGCGGCCCCGACCCAGAGCCCCTGGCGCAGGGCCCGCTCGATGTGCCCGTTGATCACGGCGCGGGGAGCGATCAAGGCGTCGGGCTTTCGCAGCGAGAGGTACTGCGCGATCCCCGGCGAGAGGCCGGCGGTGATGGGCGTGGCGCCGACCGCGGCGACCTTCAGCCCCGACATCTCCCCGAGGACCTCGCCCAGGCGCGGGGTGGTGGCGCCGCCCCCGACGACGGCCAGCGTCACCGAGGCGCGCTCGTCCTCGGCGAATCCGAAGCGGAGCGATTGGCGGGCCTCGAGGGCCATGCGCTGCAGGCACGCCTGGAGGCGCGGCAGGACCGCGGTGCTGTTCTGGTTGGACCCCAGGCCCACGCCCTCGCCCGGCGCGGGGATCCCGGTCCTGGCGAGCAGTTCCCGGGCCGCGCCCGCGTCGAGCTTCACCGGGTCCGAGTCCACGCAGTCGAGGGGCTCGCGAGTGAGGGCCTGGATGAGGGACTCGACGCCCAGCGGGGCTTGGCGCACGAACCGCAGGCGTCCGGCGGACATCCCGAGGAGGATGGACTCGTGATCGCCCACGTGGGCGACCAGCAGGGCCCCAGCGGGGTGGGCCCGCGCCACGTCGATGCCGGACATCGCGGCCAGGAAGGCGGCGCTGACCAGCCCCTGGAATCGCAGCCCGACGCCGTTGACCAGGGACGCGATCAGCCCGACGTGCGATTCGCTCGCAACCTGGCCCAGGGTGTGGACCTGGCGGAGGGAGCCTGACTGGGGCCCGTCCACGTGGACGGCGCACAGCGCGTGAGGACTGGTCTGCACGTCCAAGGAGGCCGCCTCGCCCAGGGCCAGGGCCGCGGCCCGGCGAGCGGCGGCCTTGCCGGCCTTCAAGGAGCAGGCGTAGGCGCCGACAAAGACGTCCGGGCTGGTGAGCACGACGGTGGCGCGCAGGCCCGCGAGCCCCATCTCCCCCACCATTCGGCGCAGCGCCTCGCGCCAGATCGCGACGGTACCGCTGGAGTCTGACGCCTCGCGTGTGTCCACGCGGGCGCGCCGAGCCTCGACGCAGCGTCCCGCCAGGAGGCGGGCAACGCCTACGCACGAGGGCGACAACTCGACGAGCACCTGTTTGCCGAGGTCCATGGTGGGTTCCACCCCGGCGCCAGGGGCGCCGGGACTTTCTGGAATCGGCCGGAAACAGGAGGGTCTTGGGCCCCGGAACGGAAGAGGGCCAGGAACCTCGCTCGATCGCCCAATAACCGGGACGCTCCCCCCGATCAGGAGGCCCCGCCGGCGACGGTGCAGCGCAGGAACACCCGCGTGCGCAGCGTATCGCCGACCCCGCCGACGCTGGCCTGGAGCGTCAACTCGACGCGCCGGATGGCGGCCGTCGAGGCGCCGGAGAGGTTCGCGGCGAGGGCGGTGTTTTCCTGGTCGTAGCAGGCGACGGCCAACCCGGAGACGTTGAGGGCCAGGGCCGCCGCGCCCGCGCCCCCGACCGTGAGGTTGAGGGTGGAGCCAGAGAGGGCGAGCGTGCGGGCGATTCCATCGGGACCGGTCCAGGAGATGGAGGTCGGGGTCACGCTGGAGACATCGGGCGCGGCGGGGCTGGACGCGGGCGCCGCGCGAACCTCCCGCAGCTCGGAGGTGATGCGGTCCATCGCCGATGACAACTGGGCGTGCATCTCGGCGCGCACCGACCCGGCGGTGTAGGCGTCGGCGCCCGCGTGGACGAGGCGGGACGCCACGCCCATGACGACCGCGAGGATGACGATGGTGGCGATGGCCTCCACGAGGGTGAAGCCGCGTCGGCGGGATGGGCGGGTCGGTGCCATGGCGTCAGGGCGTGTACTCGGTCACGACGGTGGAAAGGGAGAGCGTCCTGGGGTTGTTGCGGGCGTCGCGAAAGCCCACGCTCACGCTGACGGTCTTGTACCCGGCGCCCGAGCCGGGCACGAGAGTGGCATTGCCCTCGGTGATCGCGACGGATCTGGAGAACCCGGTGAAGCCGGTGACGGCGGCCTCGACCGGGTAGTTCGCGGCGACGACGTAGGCGTAGCCGCGCGTGGCGCTGTGCCGATCGGCGAGGACGTCTTCGAGCTTCTCGGCGGCCAGCCAGCGGGCCCGCGAGACGAGCACGGGATCGGCCCGCTTCCAGGTGGCGTCGCGCATCGCCCAGAGCATGGGCGGGATGGCCAGCGAGAGCACGACGATCGCGATGATCGCCTCGATGAGCGTGAAGCCCCGAACTGTGCGGCATGGTGCCATGGCTAGTTGGCCTGGGCCAGGCCCGTCCGGGGCTGGACCGTGACGCTCCTGCCCGAGGACAGGCTCACGACCACCGAGGAAGCGAGCTCGCTCCCGGTGGTATCGACCGGTCGTCCGAGGTGGTCGAACCCAAACGACGTGCCGGAGGCCGAGGAGATCGTCACGCCCGCGTAGGGGTCCTGGTTGAAGCGAACGTCGAAGGCGTTGCCCGTGGCCGGGTCGGCCAGGGGCGCCGCGGAGGCGTAGCCGGGCGTGGCGGTGTCCATGAGGAACCAGTACCTCGACGAGGCGACGGTGAAGTTGGCCCAGCAGGACTTGCCCGTGCCCATCGCGTGCTGGCGCAGGAACCCGAGGTCGCGGGCGAGCTGGTTGGCCGCGGCCTGGGCGCGAGTGGCGGCCAGGGCGGACATGGACCCGATGGCCACGGCGCTGAGCGTGCCGAGGATCACGATGACGGCGATGAGCTCGACCAACGAAAAGCCGCGCCCCCGGAGGGGAGCGCGGCGGGAGGAACTAGGGCGCGTGGGCGGCATGGCAAGGCGCGGGGCGAACCCGCCGGGGCTTACCAGGTGTTCTCGCTGACGCCGCTGGTGTTGAGCCAGAACTTGCCGGCGGCGGCGTCGTAGTTGTACCCGTTGGCGCCGGCGACGGGGGGCGTGGCGGCCCAGACGGCGGCGGCAATGGTGGCGGAGTTGTTGTAGGGGTTGGACGCGAGGACTTCCTGCATCACGGTGCCGACGGTCTGGAGCTCGACGAGGGTGGGGTAGCGGGCGCTGCCGTTGACGGCCTGGTTGGCGTAGAAGTTGGCGATGGCGGAGCGGACCCCGCCGAGCATCCCGCGGGCGGCCGACTCCTTGGCCTTGGCGGAGTAATCGAAGTACTTGGGGACGGCCACGGCGGAGAGGATCGCGAGGACCACGATCACCGCGATGAGCTCCACGAGGGTGAACGCACGCCGACGGGCTGCAGCAAACATGTTCCACGCTCCTGAAAAGGCGAAACCTCGAAACGGCGCCGCACGGCGCCCCAACTCTGTACGCTCCCATCGCCCGGTTATCCGAGGATCTGAACCATGTTCCACATAGGAAGAAATACCGCCAGGGCGATGACCCCTACAACCGCTGCGATCAGCACGACCATCACCGGCTCGATAACCGTGGTGAGGTTCTTGGCGAGCGTCGAGACCTCGCGATCGTACTGGCGGGCGACCACGCCGCACATCTTGGGCAGCTCGGCGGAGTCCTCGCCCGCGGCGAGCATGCGCCGGGCAAACCTGGGCAGGTAGTCGCAGGAGGCGAACGCGACGGACAACCGCCCGCCGGCCTGGACCTGGGCCGCCAGCCGCTCGGCGTCGCGCTGGAGCATCGGTCGCCCGCTGGCGCGCGAGGAGAGCTCGATGGCCTCGATCAGGTTGAGCCCCGAGGACAGGCAGAGCCCGAAGACGCGGACGAAGCGCGAGACGGCCCCGCCCACCAGCAGGTCCCTGACGAAGGGCAGGCGATGCAGCACGCGGTCGATGAGGTACCGCCCGGGCTCGGAATGCCAGAGGCGCCAGGCCCCGAAGGCCAGCCCCGCGAGGGCGGTGAGGTAGGCCCACCAGTAGGCCTGGACCGACTCGCCGACGTTCAGCAGGACCTGGGTGAGCAGGGGCAGGCTGAGCCCCCGGGAGACGTACATGCGCCCGAACTTGGGGACCACGAAGCCCACGAGGAACACGACGGCCAGGAGGAGGATCACCATCACGCACACGGGGTACGTGAGCGCCGAGCGCACCTGCTGGCGCGTTTCCTGGGCCCGTTCGAGCATCTCCGCGAGGTACTCGAGCACCTTGCCCAGGTTACCGGTCTTCTCGGCGGCGCGCACGGTCTCGAGGAACACGTCGCCGAAGACCTCGCGGTGGGCCTCCATCGCGAGGGCGATGTTCTCGCCCGCTTCGATGCGGTTGGCGATGGACGAGAGCACCTCGCGCAGGCGCGGGCTTCCCTCCTGCTCGGCGATGCTGCGCAGCCCGTCGCCCAAGGGGATGCGGGCGCCGATCAGCACGGCCAGCTGGTACGAGAAGTGGGCGATCTCCTTGGCCTTCACGCCCCCGCGCCCTCCCCGGGTCAGGGCGCGACCCGTGGCGCTGATGTCCACCGGGGTGAGCCCGTCGGCCACCAGCGTCCGATACGCCTCGACGCGCGAGGCGGCCGTGGCGGTGCCGCGGCGCGAGGCCCCGGCTTGATCGACGGC
>JBGAOG010000157.1:244-5242 GCA_044221985.1 Phycisphaerales bacterium | reverse complement strand
ACACGTCCGCAAGGAACGACAAGTCAACATCCTGGCCAAGGGCGAGAACGCAGGAATCTGCCTGCATGGTTTCGAACTCGCCGGTGGGCTGCGGCTTGCCCTTCTCATCGAGCTTCATCTTCTCGATTGTGAACTTGCCCCCGGCCTCGGCCTTGATGGTCGAGAGCCACTTGAACATCACGCCCTCTTCCGCGGCCTCCTGCACCTCGAAGCCGTGGGCGGGCATCTTCTCACGCGTGCGCCGGTAGACGACGATGGCCTCGCTGGCGCCCAGGCGCTTGGCCGAGCGGGCCGCGTCCATCGCGGTGTTCCCGCCGCCGTAGATCAGGACGCGCCGCCCCAGCAGCGGCTGGTCGCCCGTCTCCACGCCCTTGAGCAACTGGAGCGCGTCGATGATCTTCCCCGCGTCGCCCGCGGGGATGTAGGCCCGCTTGGCCAGGTGGGCGCCCACGGCGAGGAACGCCGCATCGAACTTGCCGTCCTTCATCTCCCGGGCCAGGTCCGCGACCTTCGTGTTCAGCTTGAGCGTCACGCCCATGTCCGTGATGCGCTTGACCTCGGCGTCGAGGACCTCGCGGGGGAGGCGGTACTTGGGGATGCCGAAGCGCATCATGCCGCCCGCCATCGGCCCGGCCTCGTGGATCGTCACCTTGTGCCCCAGCAAGGCCAGGTGGTACGCCGCGCTGAGCCCGCTGGGCCCGGCGCCCACGACCAGCACGTGCTTGCCCGTCCCCTTGGCGTCCACCCGGACCTTCCAGCCCTCGCTGATGGCCAGGTCGCCCAGGAAACGCTCCACGGCGTGGATGCCCACCGGGAAATCGATCTTCGCGCGGTTGCACCCGTCCTCGCACGGGTGGTAGCAGGCGCGCCCCATGATCCCCGGCATGGGGTTGTTCTTCATGATCTCGCGCCAGGCAGCCTCGTAATCGCCCTCCTCCGCGTGGTACAGCCACTGCTGGATGTTCTCGCCCGCGGGGCAGGCGTGGTTGCAGGGCGGAAGCCGGTCGAGGTACACGGGCTTCTCGGTGCGCCAGCTGCCCGTCTTGTTGGCGAGGCTCGAGCCGATGTCCAGCGTGATGGCGAACGGCTTGTTCATGACGCGGCTCCTTCGAGCAGGCCGAAGCGGCGGATGTTGCGGTCGGCAAGGTCCTGGATCATCGCCAGACGCTTGGCCCCCGAACCGTCCTTCCCGAACAGGTGGGCGAAGCGGCTCTGGATCTTGAGATAGTCGTCCACGGGCACGCGCCTGCGGATCGTGCGCCGTCCCGTGACCTCGCCATACTCCGCCTCGAAGATCGGGAACAACCCGCACTCCACGGCCAGGCGCGCGACCTTGATCGTGTCCGACGTGGCGCACCCCCACCCCAGCGGGCAGGGCACGTGCACGTGCAGGTAGCGCGCGCCGCGGAACGACATGGCGCGCTGGACCTTGTACTCCAGGTCCCGCAGGTCCGCCACCGACGCCGTCCCCACGTACGGGATCCCGTGCGCCATCGCGATCAGCGGGACGCTCTTGCCCTGGCCAAAGACGTTGCCGGGCTCCTCGCCCATGGCGGGCGTGGTGGCGGTGCGGGCGGCGGCGGGCGTGGCGCTGGAGCGCTGGATGCCCGTGTTCATGTACGCCTCGTTGTCGTAGCAGACGTACAGCACGTCGTCGTTGCGCTCGAACATGCCGCTCAGACAGCCGAACCCGATGTCCACCGTGCCCCCGTCGCCCCCCTGGGCCACGACGCGGATGTCCGTCCGCCCCTTGACCTTCATCGCCGCGGCGATTCCGGTGCCCACCGCCGGCGCGTTGGCGAAGAGCGAGTGCAGCCACGCCACGCGCCACGAGGACTCGGGGTAGGGCGTGGAGAAGACCTCGAGGCAGCCGGTGGCGTTGGCGACGACGAGCTTGCCCCCCGTCTCGCGCATCACCGTGTCGAGGACGTACCGCGCGCCCAGGGCCTCCCCGCAGCCCTGGCAGGCGCGGTGCCCGGAGGTGAGCGAGTTGTTGCGCTGCGTGTCGGACTGGACGCTGCGGACGCTCACGTCCAGCAGGCGGTTGCCCACCGTGAACGTCCCGGTCTGGTAGAACTTGACGCGTGCGGGGCCGGTCATGGGCTGCTCCTTACCTGACGCGTGCGGCGACGGCGCCGACGTCCTTGAGGATCGACTCCGCCGCGGGGCCCGAGCGACGGTTGGCCTTCTCGCGGTCGAGCTGGCGGTTCACCACGTCCATGTTGAGATCGAGGAAGCTCAGCGGCTCGAGCTTGCCGGACAAGGCCTCGCGGAAGCAGCGCGTCAGGCTCACGCGGGTGATGGCCCGACCGCCCAGCCCGGCCACCACCGTGAAGACCTGCGCCGCCGGGTTGTTCATGGCCATCCGAAGGTTGTGGGAGATGTTGCCCCCGATGCCCACCGACAGGCTGCGTTCGATGCAGATCACGCGCGCCGCTCGCGCCAACGCCGCCCGAAGGGCCATCGTCGGGAACGGGCGGAACGAGCACAGGCTCAGCGACCCGATCTTGATCCCCTCCTTGCGGAGGTCGTCGATCGTGTCCTTGATCGTCCCGTTCACCGACCCCAACGCGACCACCACGGTGTCCGCGTCCTCCATCCGGTACGTGTGGAAGAGCCCGCCCGAGTCGCGCCCGAAGGCGGCCTTGAAGTCCCTCGCGATCTGCGGGATCAGGTCCAACGCCTCCATCTGGCGATGGTGCGCCAGGTAGCGGACCTCCGTGAATGCCTCGGGCCCCACCATCGCGCCGATCGTCACCGGCTCCGCGGGGTCGAGCACCTGGCGGGGCTCGTACGCCGGGACGAACGCGTCCACCTGTTCCTGCGTCGGGATGTCCACCCGTTCGTACGCGTGCGTCAGGATGAACCCGTCCACGCACACCATCACCGGCAGTGAGATCGCCTCCGCCAGCTTGAAGGCCTGGATGTGCAGGTCCGCCGCCTCCTGGTTCGTCTCCGCGAAGAGCTGCAGCCAACCCGCGTCGCGCAGGGCCATGCTGTCGGTGTGGTCGTTCCAGATGTTGATGGGAGCGCCGATCGAGCGGTTCCCCACGGTCATCACGATGGGGAGCCCAAGCCCCGAGGCGTTGTAGACCGCCTCGGCCATGAACAGGATGCCCTGGCTCGCCGTCGCCGTATACGCCCGGGCGCCGGCCGCCGAGGCGCCGATGGCGACGGACATGGCCGCGAACTCGCTCTCGACGTTGATGAACTCACAGTTCTTGAGCTTGCCGCTCTTCACCAGCTGGCTGAGCCCCTCGACGATGTGGGTCTGGGGCGTGATGGGGTAGGCGCAGATGACCTCGGGCCGCGCCAGGGCGACCGTCTCGGCGATGGCGACCGATCCTTCGATTTGCTTAAGCATGGGCCAGGGCCCCCTTGCTGGGCGTGCCGCTCACGAGGGCGTAGGCCTCGCGAGCCGCCGCGATGTTCGATTCCGCGACCTTGGCGCGGAACTTCTGGCTGATCGCCGATTCCACCGACGCCAGCTTCAACTTCCCCGTCACGGCGCACATCCCGGCCAGAAGGACGGTGTTGGGCGCGGGCCGCCCGATGTGCTTGACCGCCAGCTCCGTCGCCGGCACCGTCCGCACGTGCCCCGCCGGAAGGCGCCCGAGAAACTCGGCGATGCCCAGCTCCTCCAGCGGCCGGCTGGTGTTAATGAGGACGTACCCGTCCTTGGCCAGCCCCTCGAAAACGTTTACCTGGTTCAACAGAGTGGGGTCCTGGATGATGAGCGCGTCGGGCTGCGATACCGGCTCGCGCGACCGGATCTCCCGGTCGTCGATCCGGCAGAAGGCCATCACCGGTGCCCCCATCCGCTCCGAACCGAAACTCGGAAACGCCTGGGCCCAGCGGCCTTCCTGGAATGCGGCCACCGAAAGGAGCTCGGCCGCCGTCACCACGCCCTGCCCGCCCCGCCCGTGAATCCGAACCTGGAACATGGTTGCACCCTGGTTCTACCCCGGAGACTCCGAATACTAGGCCAGTTGAAGATACGCGGGTAATCAATGTCCGGCCCCACGCCACCGACCGGACATTCACCCAGGCACTTCCACTGGCCCCCGTCACCGCCAACGACCGGCCATTTGCGATGGAGCACGAACGTGACTGGTCGAACTGCGCACGCCTGGGTGGCACCGCCGCAGGGCACGCACCAAGCAGACCTGCTCGTCACCTGAGCCCGGGCTTCTCGGTCCATTCCAGGCGAAACCGAGATTCCGCGAATCTCCCGTAGACCGGATTCCGAATCTCGCGGTATCTTGGGTGCCTCGGAGGGCATCGGCTATGGGTCGCGCTCGGATCGGGCGAGCGAGGCGGCGCGAGAAGGGGCTTTGAAATGACCATCCGTCGTTCGGCGGCGCTGTTTCTTTCCGTCGTTTCTTTGGGCACGGGCGCGGGGCTCGTGGCCCCGGGTTCTGCTTTCGCGCAGCTGGCGCCCTCCGGCTCGATGGAGACGGTCGGGCTGCCGCTGCTGGACGTCCGCTACTCGCCCGGGCAGGGGCCGCTGGACTCGGTGCGCCAGGCGGCCCGCAAGGTGCGCGACGAGAAGGCCCGTGGGGACGCCATCGACGCGCTGCGTGCGGCGGTGCCGGGAGTCCAGATCGATGAGCACGAGTTGTTCCTGACCCCCCACTTCGTGTATTCGCTGGATCGGTTCCTCACCGGCCCCAGCAAGCTGGCCCCGCGCGAGATCGTGCGCTCGTTCGTCGGCGCGTACGCGGGCCTGTTCGAGATTTCCCCTGTGGAGGTGGATGCCGGGATCGCCACGCGTGACTTCCGCACCGACCACAACGGCGCCACGCACCTGACGTACCAGCAGCAGATCGCGGGCATCGACCTGTACGCCTGCTGGATCCAGGCCAACCTGGCCCGCGACGGGGCCCTGATCAACATCGAGAGCACGATGCTCCCGCGTCCGACCGAGGGCTTCGCCACCACGCCCATCCGCCTGACGGACCTGGAGGCGTTCAAGGCCGCCGCACGGCACTGCGGCGT
>JBGAOG010000157.1:0-234 GCA_044221985.1 Phycisphaerales bacterium | reverse complement strand
TGACGTGCGACCCCCAGCCCGAGGGCGAGGCCCGGGGCGTGGACCAGGTGCGCCGGTGGGCGCACACTCCGGATCTGCGCTCGAACGATCCCATCGAGTCGCGTCTGGTCTATTTCCCCGTCACGCGCACCGACATCCGCGCCGCGTGGATGGTCGACATTCCCGTCAAGGGCGTGGGGCACACGTACGACTGCATCATCGACGCCGGCACGGGCGAGCTGCTGCGACGTGAGG
>JBGAOG010000156.1:4979-5325 GCA_044221985.1 Phycisphaerales bacterium | reverse complement strand
GCACCAGGGCCGCCGCCAGCGCGGGAACATGCATCACGCCACATCCCGTGTTCTTCAACAGCCTGCTAGCGCGGGCGGAGGGTGTACTCGCGCTCCAGGGCGTCGCGGAAGTCCAGGAATCGCACCGAGCCGTCCACCGCGAGCATGTTCCCCCAGTCCTGCCCGCGATGCCACGAGGCCTCGAGCATGGCCTCGGGCGTTCCCGGCTCGCGCGTCGCGTACCACCAGGCGGCGTCGCCCAGCAGCATCAGGCGGCTGGGGCTGGCCGTGATCTCGCTCAGCCTCAGCGGGCGCACGGCGGCGGGGCTCGGACGCGGGGGGGGCCGCAGCCCGGTGGCCCGGGAGC
>JBGAOG010000156.1:0-4969 GCA_044221985.1 Phycisphaerales bacterium | reverse complement strand
CAGGGCGAAACAGCGCCCGATAGGCCGGAAACCGTTCGCCATCATTGCGTCCCAGGCCGAGGTACACCGCATGCGGCGTCAGCAGGGGGTCGCCCTGCCCCAGCCCGTTGGCCCGGTAGCTGGTTCCGAACTCGCGGAAGCACGTCCCGTGTTCCAGCACCGACAGGCCCCCGCGGCTCGCGGCCGTCACCGACCGATCGAACACGCCCCCGTCCCCCGGGCAGAAGAACATCCGCCCCAGGTCGTCGGCAACGCCGGCCTCGCGTGTCGCGCCAACGTAGCGGTTCAGCGGTCGCCCTGCGTCCAGCAGGGGACGATCTCCGCTCGCGAAAATCGCTCCGCCGTACTTCCAATCCGACTCGCTGGGGTCGGCGTCGTAGCGGGGCAGGCTCTCGCGGTTGTCCTGCACGTACAGGTAGCACGCCAACCCGATCTGCTTCTGGTTCGTGCCGCACACCGCGCGATGTCCCGCCGCTCGCGCCCCGCTGAGCATGGGGATGAGAAGGCCCAGCAGGAGCGCGACCACGCCGATGCTGACCAGCAGTTCCAGGATGGTGAACCCGCGACGACTCACGCTCAATCCACTTCCCCCGTCCCATTGTAACAGGCCGTCGCCCGCGTCGAAACACCCACGTCGCCGTTGAACCCCGCCCCCGACGCACTCCAGAGGCTGCAAGACCCCCGTTCAGGCTAGGCTCCCAGGCGTCCCTTGAGGTGGTCCAGCACGTTCATGAAGTTGATGTACGAGTCGTAGGGGGACTCGTATGGGCTGAAGTACTGGTGCACCTGCCCGTCCTCGGCGGGCTTGGTCGCCATGTAGTAGTAGTGGTCGCTCGTTGTCAGGCGGCGCCAGTCCGCCAACAACTGCCACGCCGCATGGCGCTGCTCGGGGTCGGCGCTGCTCATCCCCGCCGCGTACCTCGTCTTGACGCCCTTCTCCATTCCGAACATTTCCTTCAGAGCCCCGGCCTGCATCGCGTTCCCGCACCACGCCGACAGGTCCCGGTGCGTGTCCGCCCAGGAGATGGGCGTGGGAACGTCGTACACGGCGGCAGGGGGGTGCCGGCGCAGGGCTTCGCCCGGAGTCAGGAATTCGTTCGTGCCCGGCGCCAGCACCGCCTCGGGCAGATGCGACAGGAACTCGAAGATGCCCGTGTCCGCCCACTGGTGCTCGCCGAACGTCTCGTAGTCCATGAACAGGTTGCACACCGTCCCGTCCATGCCCGTGATCTTCCCGGCGAATTCCTGCGGCGTCAGGGGGCTGCCGGCGCGCTGACGCTCCCCGAACCGGAAGGCGATGTCGTCGCTGAGGGCGTAGTTCTTCAGCAGCAGACCGAACGGCGCGCCCTCGCGCCCCACCAGCGCCCCGGGCGGGGTGTACACCGTCCCGGGCGGGCGTCCGTCCAGCAGGGCGTCGGTCCCCTCGCACAGGCAGCCCAGGAATCGCGGCTTGCCCTGCGCGTCGCGCATCTGCGCCACCCACGCCGCCAGCTGGTTGCTGTAGATCAACTCCGTGTTGCGGAAGACCGTCGGGCGCGCCCCCAGGAGGAGCTCGACCTTGCGCGAGTGCAGGTCGATCTGCTCGGCGAACTCCTGCGAGGAGTACAGCGAGGCGAGCGAGTGGTAGTACGTCTCGCCCAGGAACTCGCAGCAGCCGGTCCCCGCCAGGTCCCGCAGCAGCTGCACCACGTCGGGGGCGTGGGCCTCGAGCTGCTCCAGCGCCGTCCCGGACACGGAAAAGGACAGGCGGAACTTGCCCTGGTGGCGCCGGGCCAGGTCCAGCAGCAGGCGCGTGGCGGGCCGGTAGCACTTCTCGGCGACCTTGCGGCAGATCTCGGCGTTGCGCGCCTCGTCGAAGTAGTCGGCGCGAGAATCGAAGACGCTGAAGCGCCTCAGGCGGTGGGGCTGGTGGAGCTGGAAGTAGAGCACGACGCTGGGCACAGGGACCATTGTACGAGCCACGCCCCCCTACGTGCGCACGCTCGACAGCCCCGCGATGGCCAGCGGGATCAGCACCATCACCGGCACCAGCGCAGAAACCGCCGGCGGAAGCCCGGGGATCGCCGCCGTGCTCCCCAGCGTCGAGCCCACCGCCGCCACGATCGCCACCGGGGCGCAGTACACGCTCTGCACCAGCATGTTGGTGGGAGACCGCCTCAAAAAGAACGGCATGCACACCAGCAGCGCCAGGATGTTGCACGCCATGGCCGACACCCGCCCGTAGCGGATGCGGTCCAGCTCGTCGATCCCGCGCTGGGACGCCCCCTTGGAGCGATAGTTGTCCGCCAGGCGCGTCAGCTCGAGGGTTGAGAGGTGCTGCGCGTACCCCTCGTGCTGCCGCAGCGTCATCGTCGTCGGGTCCAGGTCGGTCTCCAGCCACCCGATCGCCTCGGGCGCCGCCCGCTCGCCCGTCGCCAGCGACTGGGCCGTTCCGCCCTCCAGCCGCCAGCGGCCTTCCGACCAGGTGGCCCGCGAGGCCATGATGCGGCGCAGGGCCAGCCCGTTGGCGTCCCGGTCGTACACGTACAGGTCCCCCAGTTCCTGCTTGTCGGGGTCGTAGGTCCGCGCGTACCAGCGTCGTCCGGCCGCGTCGGTGGTGGGCCCCAGACGCCATCCTTCCCGTCCCGGGGCCATCACGTGCTTGCCCGCGTCCTGCTTGTCCCTCGTCAGCAGCGGGGCCAGTCGAGGCACCAGCAGCTCCCGGTTCAGGGCCTGCCCCAGGGTCAGCACCAGCGCCACCAGGACCAGGGGCAGGGCCAGGCGGTGCAGGCTGATCCCGCCCGACAGCGTCGCCACCAGCTCCCGGTGGCGCACCATCATCGACAGCGTGAACCCCATCGCCCCCACCATCACGATCCCCAGCAGGTAGTTGTACAGCACGAAGAACCGGGGCCACCACAGGTCGCCCACCAGGGCCAGCGACAGCCACCCCTGCCTCAGCAGCGATCCCCCCGCCTGCTTGCCCGCGCTGCGCGTGTACTCGTCGAAGTTCAGCGCGAAGTCCACCACGAACACCAGGGCCAGGATGATCACGAACAGCAGCAGCGTGTTCGAAAGGAACTGCCTGGCGATGTACCGGTCCAGCCGCCGCATGCTCACCTCGGGCCCAGGGCCGCCCGCGCTCCGGGCGTGCCCAGGATCGCGCGGCACACAGCGTAGCTCACCACCGCCCCGAGATAGACGTCGCTCAGGAAGTGGGCCCCGGCCAGCATGCGCGACAACGCGCACCCCGCCGCCAGGGGGAACAGCACCAGCCCGCTCCCGGGCGCGATCCGCGCCAGCACGAACGCCGCCCCGAACGCCACCGCGGCGTGGCTGCTGGGAAGCCCCCAACCCGCCGCGGGCTTGGGACCCCAGGGCCAATCCCACACGTACAGCCCCGCCGCGCCCGGGCGCTCGCGCCGGAAGACCACGCGCAGGATCTCCGCCGCCAATCCCGCCAGCCCCGCGCCCAGCACCAGCAGCACGCCGCGCCCCAGCCAGGCCCCGCTCCCTCCCGAATCCCCGCCCCGTCGCCCGACGGTCCCCGCCAGCCCCATCGTCGCGCCAACCACGATCCACGCGGGCAGGTACCCCGCCAGGCGCAGCAGCTGGTACCAGTCCTTGCCGCGCAGCAGGTCGCCCCCGCGGACGTACGCGGCCTCCGCGCCCGCGCCCACGACCTTCCCCGACATCGGGACCTCCCGCGCCAGCGTCTGGTCCAGCAGCGACGCGATCAGGAACCCCAGCAGGAGCAGCGCGGCGCGGAGCAGCTCCGCCCGGCGCCACCGCCGCCGCTCGTAGGGCGACAAGGCCAGCACGCCTACCCCCCCTCCCCGCGCCCGGTGGGGTGCGGTGCCGGCGGGTAGACGCCCGGGCGGTCGCTGGGGTCGCGGTCCTGCGGCGTCGCGTGCAGTTCGCCCATGCCCTTGAACCCGCGCCCGACGAACGCCGGGCGATCGGGCTTGCCGTCGCCGTCGAGCCTGCCCAGCAGTTCCACGCTCCTGAAGTAGGGTTTCCACTCCGCGGTGGACCAGCCGCCCACGAGCAGCGCGTCACGCCCGATCAGGTCGTCGGCGCGGCGCAGGTCAGTCCGGGCCCAATAGTCGTACTGCGTGCGTCGCCCGCCGTCGATGTACCCGCTGGCGCAGTAGACCACCGGGCGCCCGGGCATGTAGAACTCGAGCTGGGCGGAGCGTCCGTAGTGCTGGGCCATCACGAACGCCTGGCGCCCCGTTCGTTGTTCGAGGTCCGCGAGGATCTCCCCGGCGTGAGCGCCCATCTCGCGCCCTCCGCTGATGCGCCCCAGGGGGATGTACGCCCAGGCCGGGATAGCCCTCGCCAGCGCGGGCTGGGCCCGCGCCCACTCCAGGCCTCGCCAGACCACGTCCAGCCGGATCGTCGCCAGCGCCAAGCCCACGCCGACCACCCACGCCCCGACCCACAGCCCCCGCGACCATCGCGCCAGCCCCGTCGCGCCCTCCCCGCCCCGAAGCCGGTCCATCGCCTCCACCACTTCGCGCCCCGCCAGGGCCAGCAGCGGCAGGAACCCCGTCAGGGCCCAGTTCACGTTCGGGGCCGCGGCCAGGCTCACCAGCAGGTAGAACACCAGCGGCGGGAGCCCCGTGCACAGCAGGAACTGGGTCGCGCGCCGGCGCGTGTCATCCGCCCCTTCTCGACGATCGCGCAGTAGAGCCAGCACGCACAGCAGCAGCGCCGGGCCCATCGCCGCCACCTGCGACCCCACGAACCCCAGCGTCCATCTCGGGTCGTAACGCCAGCCCGACACGCCCTGCGACGCCGCCGTATCCCCGCCCTCCACGCCCAGGTGCCCCAGCAGGTGGGCGAGGGTGGGCCAGCCCTCGCGCTGGTTCCACGCCACCACGGGCCACATCCCCGCCACCACCCCCCCCCCCCCCCCCACCACCCCCACCACCAACACCCGGGGGGGGCGCGGTTAGCGCCCGCGCCGCCCCAAGAAAAACACCAC
>JBGAOG010000155.1:0-5350 GCA_044221985.1 Phycisphaerales bacterium | reverse complement strand
ATGCGCATCACGATCTCGGGCGGCGAAGGGATCGTGATCTTGTCGGTGAGGCGGCGTTGGGCTTCGAGACGGCTCATGCGGGTATTGCCCGGGACGCACGGCGCGGAGCCCGGGGCGGGAGTCGGTATCGAACGCCGCGTCCTCGCCGGTTGGGCTAACGGGATCACGGCGCCAGCGATGGCCGGTCACCTGCTGCGACTCGCCCGCTACTCCCTCACCCTCGCCATCTCCAACCGCGCCCACTGCCTCCAGCGCTCGCTCTCGCCGCGCAGGGCGACCTCTTCGAGCAGCGCCCTTGTGCCGGCGTCGGCCTTGCCGCTCTTGAGCTGGAGGCGGGCCAGGGCCTGGGTGGTCTGGAGGTGGTTGGGGTAGACCTCCAGCGCGGTCCTGTACGTGGCGATGGCCTCGTCGGCCTTGCCGGCCTGCTCGAGGGTGAAGGCGAGGTTCAGGCGCGGGTCGGGGTGGCCGGGCATCAGTTGCCTCGCCCACTGGAACTCGGAAGCCGCCTGGTAGAGTTGGCCCTGCTTGAGGTAGATCACGCCCAGGTTGTTGTGCGCGGGGCCGTGGTAGAGGTCGGCGGTCAGGGCCTGGCGCAGGAGTTTCTCGGCCTGCGCGGCGTCCGTGTCGATCACCTCCGCGGCCCCGGCGTTGAGGCGGTCGGCCTCGCGCGAATCACGGGCGATCTCGGCCTGGGGCGCGTAGGGCGAGCCGGTGCGTGAGGCGCAGGCGGGGAGGAAGAAGAGGGCGATGGGCAGAAGGCAGTAGGCAATGGAGAATGGGGAATTGCCAATGGGCAATCGGCAATGGGGAAGAAGCGAGAGCCGAGAACCGAGAGCCAAGAACCGCGAACAGGGACGAAGCCGCGCGCGGCGTTGTTCGACGCTGCGGTAGTGCTTTGCGGTGGACGATGATCGCGAAGTCGTGCTCATGGTGTGCTCGTGGATGGCGATACGGTCGCAGGCCGGTCGACGTACAGGCACTCGAGGGTGAGGGTGACGCGAACCTTGCGCGACGGGCTCGTGAGGTCGCGCGGGTCGTCGGCGGTGTCCGGGCCTGCGCCGCTGGGCTTCGCATGGATCGCGGGAGTGATGGGGGTTCCGGGGACTCCGGGGGTTCCGGGGGTGATGGTGATGGACGCCACGGTCCAATCGGGCTGGCCCTTGGACCAGGAACTGAGGAACCTGCCCAGGTCGGGCATGGTGAGGGGGTCGAGCGTGAGGCGGGCGGTCTGCCGGCGGTACGTGGCGGCCCGGCCGGATGTTGGCGCCGATCCCGGGTTCACGGGCGCGTCGGGCTCGGGGGTGAGGCTGGTCAGGACGGCGGGCGAGAGTGCGGCCTCGACAAGCACATCGTTCACCTGGCCCGAGAGATTGGGCTGGGGCCTGGCGGCGGCGGCGATGGCGGAACGCGAGGTGCGAAGGCGGGCGATCTCGGCGGCGTCCGAGGCGATGCGGTCGTGCAGGACCTCGGCCCGGGAGCGTTCGCGCCGGGCCGCGGCGTAGCGGGTGCCCGTCCAGCCAATGGCGACGATCGACGCCAGGAGCGCGATGGCCGCGATGGGACGGGGGTGGTTCATCGTGCCCCTCCCACATCGGTTCCGCTGCCCGCGTGACCACGCTCGTTGACCGATGCCCGACGCATCTGGATGGCGAGGGAGGTCGTGGCATCGCCGCGGGATGCGGAAAGGCGCGGTTCGTCGAGCGTCCAACCCCTTGGCGCTGTCAGGGGCTTGAGGAAGAGCTGCGGATCGGCGTCGGTGGCGACGTTGAGCGTGATGGTCTGGGGTGTGACGGCCAGCACGTCGGTGCGCAGGGAGGGGGTCCTGGGTAGGTGCGCGAGCAGGTCGGCAAGGGCGAGCCGGGCATCGGGCGAGCGGGCGTGGTCGGCATCGGCCGCGTGGATGGGGCGGAGGGCGTCGAGTTCCTGCCTGAGACGCCACGACGCGGACGCGAAGTCGGCGTCCGGGCTGGAGCCGGGGCTGGGAACGAGGAGACGGACCAATGCGAGCGAGTCGGCGTTGAGGTCGCGGGCCTGGGTCAAGGCCGACGATGCGCGGCGGAGCAGACCCAAGGAGAGGAGGAGGGCACAGATGATGCACGCGGCGATCCCCACGAGGGCGTGCAGGAAGCGTTGGCGTCTGAGGTCGGCGGGCTCGAAGTCGCCGGTGAGCAGTTCGATGGCGGACGGTCCGACACACGTTTCATCGAGCCCGAGTTCGTCCGGGATTGCCTGGGGCGCCAGGGCGATGGTCCCGCCGGGCAGGCCCCGCAGCGCCTCACGAGACAGGGCGCAGGCCAGGAACCGCCCATCGCCGATGGCGGCGTAGACCCGGTGGAGCCCATCGATCTCGACGGGAAGGTCCTCCTCGAAGAGGGAGTCGAGGTAGTCGCGCGTGGGCCGGGCGCGGCGGAGCGTGCCAGCGACGGGCTCGGGCTGGAGGACGGACCAGTAGAATCGGCCCGCGGGCCAGAGGAGGCGAACGGTCAGGGGTACCGCGGCGATGGTGGTCGGCTCGCTCACCGCGCCACTCCTTCCGTGGGACGCAAGGGCGCGGTGGGCCGGGTTGGTGACGGCACTGGACGACCCATGAGCGCGGCCAGTTCCTCGGCGGCGGTGGCGCCGTCGTGCCCGGCGCTCGCGCTCGGGAGGTGTGGGGGTCGTGGGGATCGTGAGGGTTGGCCCTTGGCGAAGAGATCGAGTCTTTGTGGGCCTCCGCCGAGTTGGACCGTGACACCCCCGGGATCGACGGCCGTGATCGTGCGGCCTCCCACCACATCGCCCGTGGCCACGGTCACGAGCTTGTCGGCGTCCTGGTCGTACAGGATCGCCATGGGCGCGGCGGCCACTGTCCCCGAGGGTGCCGGGGCGTTGAGGATCGCGACCAACTGGAGGCGCAGGGGCGGGAGCGGGGCGGGCGCATCGGCCTTAGCGATCACCGGCCTGGGCGGATCAACCCACAGCGGGGCGTTGAAGGCGGCGAGGTCGAGGGGATCGGGCAATGGGGAATGGGCAAGAGGCAAGAGGGAGGAAGGAGAAGCGAGAGGCGAGAGGGGAGCATCGACGCCTGGCCGATGCGCTGGCCAGACGGACCAGGCGAGCGAGGCGAGCGCGGACAGTGACGCGGCAACAACGGTCCGGCGTGTTCGCTGACGCGCGCGGGCGATCGGATCGCTAGCGGCGGCGGTGGTCGGCTGAGATTGGATCTCGTTCTGACTCATGCGATCATCTGGGCCCTTGAATCCGGCACGCCACTGGCGATTGTCGCTGCTCCACACTCCACTTCTTCTCATTCCACCCCCTCGATCACCCGCGCCAGTTCCTCCCGCGTCGTCACGCCCGCGGCCACGAGGCGGCGACCGGCTTCCTGGAGGTCCACCATGCCCTTGGAGAGGGCCAGGGCCTTGACCTCGGCCGCCGAGACCCGTTGCGAGACCCGCTCGCGCAGCTCCGCGTCCAGCGCGAGAAGTTCGAACACGCCCGTTCGGCCCTTGTACCCCGTGTGCAGGCAGCCGGGGCAGCCCCGGCCGGCGCATTCCACATGGATACGCCGCGCGAGTCGCTGGGCCAGGACGGCGGCCAGGGTCGAGCCCACCAGGAAGGGCTCCACGGCCAGGTCGAGCAGTCGCGCCACCGCGCCCGCCGCGTCGTTGGTGTGGAGGGTGGAGAGGACCAGGTGCCCGGTCAGGGAGGCCTGCACGGCGACCCTGGCGGTCTCCTCGTCGCGGATCTCGCCGACCATGATCACGTCGGGGTCCTGGCGCAGGATGTGGCGCAGCCCGGCGGCGAAGGTGACTCCCTTCTTGGTGTTGAGCTGGGTCTGGCTGATGGAGAGGCCGGCGGTCGAGAGGTCGTACTCGACGGGGTCCTCGATGGTCATGATGTTGAGATCGGACGATGGCAATAGGGAAGAAGCGAGCGGGGGAGCAGGGGAGGAGGAGAGCAGGGGACAAGAGGACGCGGTGAGGGGACCGACGGGCATCACTGCGCGTTGTTCCCTGTTCGCCTGTCGCACCTGACAGTCTGCCTTGGGTTGCGCGTTGAGCGTCGCAGATCGAGCGTGGCTTCCTCCTCCGCTCACCCACGCCAGGACCGTGTACAGCGTCGTGGTCTTGCCGCTGCCGGTGGGGCCGGTGGAGAGGATGATGCCGCTGGTGCGGGCGATCTGCGACACGAGCGGGCGCTCGACCTCGGGGGGCATCCCCAGGGCGGAGAAGCGGAGCAGGTGGGGCGAACGGGCGGTGTCGAGGAGGCGTATGACCACGCGCTCGCCGTAGGTCGTGGGGAGCGTGCTGATGCGCAGATCGATGCGGCGGGGGTCGGACTGGCGAGTGGTTGCGCCATCTCCGGACGCGTTCCCCAGCGTCACGGTGGTGCGGCCGTCCTGGGGCGCCCCGCGTTCGGCCACATCGAGCCTGGCCATCACCTTGACGCGGCTGACGATGGCGGGCAGGACCCGGGGCGGGAACTCGCGCACCGTGTGCAGCACGCCGTCGAGGCGGTAGCGGATGAGGGTGCGGTCGCTCAGGGGCTGGACGTGGATGTCGCTGGCCTGGCGCTGCACGGCCTCGAAGAGGAGCAGGTCCACGAGCTTGACCAGCGGGGCCTTTCCCTGGGTGCGGAGGAGGTCGGCGTCGGACTTGGCCAGGACCTCGCGGAGCTCGTCCTCGACGGGGGCGGCGAGGTCGCCGTCGATGGAGACCTGCGGCTGGTCGTCGTGGCGGGAGTACGGGCTCCCGTCCTGGGTTCTCCGATGATCCGCGTGATGGGCGGCGTAGGCCCGGTCGATGGCGGCGGCGAGGGATTCGGCGTCGGTGATGTGGGTCGTGAACGAGCGGCCCAGGCGCACGCCCACGTTGTGGATGGGGGCGGGGCGGGTGGAGGAGGAGACCAGCAGACGCTCGACCGCGTGGGCGCCAACGTCATCTACGTGATCGCCGACATTCATTTCGTTGATGTGTTGCGCGGCAACGCCCTCGTCCATTCCGGTGCTGAGGATCAGGTGCCGCCGCGCGAACTCGTGCGGGATGAGGCGCAGGAACTCGGCACTGGGCGCGCCGGACATGGTCGCTCCCGTCGCACCAGTTGATCCCGCCACGCCGCCACCGACCCCGGCCCCACCCCCGCTCGCGCCGGGCTTGGCCTCGGTCACCTGCCCGGGTTGTGTCGCCGTGCCCTCAAACATCGCGTCGCCCCGTCACCCTGTCGCCGCGTCACCGCGTCTTCTTCCTCTTCCCCATTGCCTATTGCCCATTCCCCAGTGCCCTCTTCCTACCTGATCACCCTCGGCTCCACCACCGGCCAGCCGTCGTCCACGCCCGCCTGGGCGTGGGCGGTTCCTGAGAGGTACTTG
>JBGAOG010000154.1:0-5390 GCA_044221985.1 Phycisphaerales bacterium | reverse complement strand
GCCTCGCCGCCCGCCCGCCCAAGTATGGCAACCCCCTCCAGGACGCGCTCCTGGCACGATGGAGGATCCAGGTGCCGGTGTGGGGCCTGGCCGGCCAGCCCTACCGGATCCTCCGGATCGCCGCCCAGATCTACAACACCATCGAGCAGTACGAGTACCTCGCCCGCGCCCTCAAGGAAGAACTCTCCGCGGAGTTGCGCGCGTAGACCGCCGGTGTCGGAAGCTGTCGATTGCCGCCCCTCCCGCCATGGGCCGCACGCCCACCAAATCCGGCGCCTACTTTTTTTCCGCGGGAGGCACGGATGCCGATGAATAGCGAAATGACTCCGCCACCCCTGATGCGTTCCGCGCCGGCAACCGTCGGCCTGGTCGAGGCCGCCCGCCTCTCGTTCCCCACCCGCGTCTGGTCGCTCGATCCATCCCTGACCTTCCTCAACCACGGGTCCTACGGGTCCACCCCCAGGGCCGTCCTGGAGGCCCAGGCCGACCTCCGCGCCCGCATGGAGCGTGACCCCGTCCGGTTCTTCAAGGTCGACCTCGAGCGACTGATGGACTCCGTCCGCGAGCGCATCGGGCTCTTCGTCAACTGCCGCCCCGCCGACGTCGCCCCCATGCCCAACGCCACCGTCGCCCTCCGAACGGTGATCTGGAACGCCAGGCTCGGGCCGGGAGACGAGGTCCTCGTCACCGACCACGAGTACATGTCCATCATCAACGAGCTCGAACGCTACTGCGCCTTCACGGGCGCCAGGATCGTGAAAGCCGCTGTGCCCTTCCCCGTCCAGAACCAGCAGCAGGTGCTCGACGCGATCATGGCCTGCGTCACGCCCCGCACCAGGCTCGCCATCGTCGCCCACATCACCAGCGCCACCAGCCTGATCTTCCCGGCCACCCAGATCGTGCGCAGCCTGTCCGCCAGGGGCGTCGAGGTCTGCATCGACGGCGCCCACACGCCCGGCCAGATCCCCATCGACATCCGCGGGCTCGCCCCAACCTACTACGTCGGCTCGTTCCACAAGTGGCTCTGCGCTCCCAAGGGCACCGGCTTCCTCTACGTCCGCGCCGACAAGCAGGACGCCTTCCGCCCCTGGGCCCTCTCCAGCCGCGCCCACAAGGTCCGCCCCGAACGCGCGTTCTTCCTGCGCGACTTTGACTACGTCGGCACCAACGACTACTCCGGCATCCTCTGCGTCCCCGCCGCCATCGACACCATGAACTCGCTCGTCCCCGGCGGCTGGCCCGAGGTCATGCGACGCAACCACGACCTCGCCCTCACCGCACGCGATACCGTCTGCCGGTTCCTCGGCGCCCAGCGACCCGCGCCCGACGAGATGGTCGGCTCGATGTCCTCCATCCTGCTCCCCGAGCCGGCCCCCGAACTCCTCAGCCGCACCACCGAGTACGACGACCCCCTCCAGGACGAGCTCCTGAACAACCACGCCATCGTCGCACCCATCTGGCGAATCCACGACAACCGCCGCATCGTCCGCGTCAGCGCCCAGCTCTACAACTCGCCCGAGCAGTACGAGTCCCTCGCCCGCGCCCTGCGCGAGGAACTCGCCAAGGAACAGCCCCGCCGGGCCATCGCCTGATCGCCCCCGCGGGCGGACCGTCCCCCGGTCCCCCTACGCCCTCCGCCAGAAGCACAGCGAATCCCGCACGCCGCCGGCCATCGCCGTGCCCTCCAGGCCGCACACCAGCCGCGTCCCCGCCGCCGCGTGGCTCGACTTGACCTGCGCGAACGCGATCGGAATCGCCCCCAGCATCGGCGAGATCGCCGAGCTCGTCACCACGCCCACCGGTTGCCACCCGCCCGAGGACGCCCCGCCCCCGCCATCCCCGCTGATGGCCTCCTCGAGCGTCTGGCCCGCCGTCGTGCTCCCCTTCGCCCCGTCCTCTGCCGACGCGTACAACGTGGCGCCGGTCACCGCCTGGCACGCGATGCCCGTCGCCGGATCCGTCGCGGGCTCGAAACGCACCGCCACCAGCTGCTGCTTGAGCTGCCGCCGCGCCTGCATCCGCGCGACGATCTCCTGACCCAGGTAGCACCCCTTGGTGAAGCTCACGCGGTCGTGCAGCACCCCCGTCTCCGCGGGCAGGCTCTCGACGCCGAAGTCCAGGTTGTACAGCGGCGTGCCCGCCTCGATGCGTGCCACGTTGAACGCGTGCCACCCCGCCGGACGCAGCCGCACCCCCTCGCCACGATCGTCGTCGCCGAAAAGCTCCACCGCCCGCTGGTAGAATCCGACGACCTCCGCCAGGGGCAGGATCAGCTCCATCCCCGCCTCGCCCGTCGAGTCCTCGCGGAACACCAGGCCCGCCGCCCCCCCCAGCCGCACCTCGCACGCCCGCCCGGGCCGCAGGCCCCTGATCGCCTCGCCGCTCGCCGGCAGCAGGCCGGCGACAACCTCCGCGCTCCCCGGGCCGTGGAACGCCAGCCGATGCACCGCCCCCGTCACATCGCGGATCTCCACATCCTCGCTGATCACGTACGCGCCCAGCCCCGCGCACGTCCGCGCCGCCGCGTGAACGTCGACCTCCAGCAGCACCCGGTCCTCGCACGCCATCACCCTCAGGTCGCCGTCCACCCTCCCCTTGCGGCTCAGCCAGAACGACCGCCGCACGTCGCCCGGCCCCAGGCCCTTGAGCTCCTGCGTGAGCATCCGGTTGAGGAAACCCACCCGTTCGCCGCCCGTCACCTCCAGCACCGCCCGGTTCGGCTGGTCGATCACCACGCACGACTTGCGGAGGGCGGCATACTCCACGTCGAGTTGCCCGAACGTCTCCACGATCTCCACCAGCACGCCGCCCGCCGACGCCTCCCCGGGCGATCCCTCGGGCCGTGCCACCACCTCCGGGCCATACGCCGTCAACGAGGCCTCGGCCTGCTGATGAAATCGATAGAGGGGGCTGACCAGCGCCATGTCGAATCCTAGCGGCGGCAAAGCTACCCTCCGGCATGAAAGCGACACGCAATGCCGTTGCCCCCAAGGGAAAAAAAGGTGACGTGAACTTCGACCTGCTCAAGCGCCTGTGCGAAACGCCCGGCGTCCCTGGGCGCGAGGAACGCGTGCGAGACCTGATCGAGGGCGAGATCGCCGGGCTGTTCGACGAGACCCGCGTCGACGCGATGGGCTCGCTCATCTGCACCCGCTTCCCGCGCGACAAAAAGGGAAACCCCGTCAAGGGCAAGAAGGCGACCCGTGTGATGCTCCTGTGCCACATGGACGAGATCGGTTTCTACGTGACCGCGATCGACGCCAAGGGCTTCCTCTGGATGAACCCCGCCGGCGGGTTCGACACCCGCAACCTCTTCTCCCGCCGAGTGACCGTCGTGGGGGACGACGGGGACTACCCCGGCGTCATGAACCCCGGCGGACGCCCCGTCCACATCGCCAGTCCCAAGGACCGCGAAAAGGTCCCCGAGGTCAAGGAGTTCTTCGTCGACGTCGGCATGAGCGCCGACAAGGTCAAGAAGACGTTCAAGATCGGCGATTACGTCGTCATGTGCGAGCCCGCCCTGGAAGTCGGCGACAAGATCGTCAGCAAGGCCCTCGACAACCGCGTCGCCTGCTGGCTCGGCATCGAGAGCGTCCGTCAACTCGTCGACTCCGGCGGCATGCACGCCTGCGAGGTCGTCGTCGCCTTCACGACCCAGGAGGAAGTGGGCCTGCGCGGCGCCAAGACCGCCAGCCACGCCGTGGCGCCCGACATCGGCCTGGGCATCGACGTGACGCTCGCCTGCGATACCCCCGGCGTCCCCGATGAAGAGTCCGTGACCAGGCACGGGCTCGGCTACGGGCTGCACATCAAGGACAGCAGCTTCATCAGCGACCACAAGCTCGTCGCCGAGTTCGAGGCCATCTCCAAAAGACGGAAAATCCCCTACCAGCGAACCATCCTCGCCGCGGGAGGGCAGGACGGCGCCGCGGCCCAGCAGGCCGCCGCCGGCGCCCGCGCCGTCGGCATCACCGTCGGCACCCGATACATCCACACCGTCACCGAGATGATCGACCGCAAAGACCTCGCCGCGGCCCGCGACATCCTCGCGGCCTACATCGCGGAGGCCAAGTAGCCGCAGCCCCAACGAGCCCGAAGCGCCAGCGAGGGTTCTTCGGAGCAAAGTCAACGAGCCCCAACCGCCAGCGAGGGTTCCTCGTAGTCGATGCCCGCCAGCCCGATGCGCACCCGACCACGCTCCCGCGCCGCATGAACCCTCCCCTGCTCAAGTGCAGTTCCCTCCCTCCCGGCGAGCTCGTGCCCGCCGACCATGTCCGCCTGCTCGTCGAACTCCTCCGACCGCTGGGCCCAGAGTTGGCCCGCCGATGGGTGGCGGCCCTCCTCGCGGTCGACGCCGCCGACCGGGCGGCCTTGGTGGAGGCCATCGAGCGCCGCGTCGCCGAGCTCTACGCCGGCGTGCCGCGCCGAGCCCGCCCCGCGCGTGAGATCACCCTCGTACGCCCTCCCGCCAGACGCGACGGGTACGTCGAGCAGGTCGAGACGACCTACGAAGTTCGCGCGGAGCCCGACGCCCCCAGGCGCACGACCCGCGCCCGACGATCACGCTGACCGCCGGCCTCGCGGTGAGGTCAGCCCCGCTTGCCGACCGCCACGATGAACATCTCGCGCGATACGTCGCGGCTGCTGCGCGGCTTGAAGCCCGCGACCTTCGCGAACATCGCGCGAGTCTCCTCCAGCAACGCCGGATTCTCGCCCCCCTCGAGCACCTTCATCGCGAGGTTCCCGCCGGGGCGCAGTACCTTTTGCGCGACCTCCAGCACGCGCCGGCACAGCCGCGCCGACAGCAGGTCGTCCCCGTGCCCGCTCGTGTTGGGCGCCATGTCGGACAGCACAACGTCAAACGCCCGCTCCCCTTCCCCTTCCTCCACCACCCGGCCGGGGGAGGGCCCCGCCCCGCCTCGCCCAACCTCCCGCGCCAGCCGCAGCAGCTCTCCGGGCTCGGCCTTGAACGCGTCGCCTCGGACGAACGCCACCCGTGCCCCGAACCCCTTGAAGTTCCCCGCGGGCCGCGGGTCCACTTCCGTCAGATCCACGCCCACCACCACGCCCCGCGCGCCGACGATCTTCTCCGCCGCCTGCATCCAGCTCCCGGGCGCGCAGCCCAGGTCCAGCACCCAGTCCCCCGCGCGAACGATCCGAAACCGCTCCTGGATCTCCAGCACCTTGTACGCCGAGCGCGCCAGGTACCCCTCGGCCTTCGCCCTCAGAAAAAACTCGTCATGGAGCACGCGTGCCACGGGGCCAGAATAGGAGCCGACGCCCCCCGGGAATCGTCCCCGCGCCCCCACGCCGCTAGAGCGTGTCATGGACTTCCGGCGAGCAGGTTGCGGAGCATGAGGCAGGCGAAGACGACGAGGTGGAGCCCGGCG
>JBGAOG010000153.1:0-5629 GCA_044221985.1 Phycisphaerales bacterium | reverse complement strand
GTCGGCGCCACGCTCCGCCGCGTGCGGGCCGACGGCGCCGACCTCTCCGCCTGCGACCTCACCCGCGCCACGCTCCAGGGCGCCTCGCTGGTCGACGCCAGCCTCGAGGGCGCCACAGCCCCCGGCCTCGACCTCCGGCACTGTCAGCTGGCCCAGCTGCGCGCCTCCGAGGGCGCCAACCTCACCGGCGCCGACCTGGTGAAAGGCCTGCCGCAGCTGGCCGACGTCGCCGACATCAAGGTCGAACAGGTGGTCAATGTCGCCAGCAACAACCTCGCCATCGCCGACTGGCTGACCCTGTCGCGCCGCATCAACGAAACCCTGGCCGATCCCAAGGTCGCTCGCGCCTTCCGCTCCACGGGGCGCGTGACGCGTCAGCTCGAGCGGATGCCCCGCGCCCCGGATCTGACCGACGCCATCCTGGCGCGGGTGGGCGAGCATCGTCCCTTCGCTCGTCGGCAGCGCTGGCTCACCTCCGCGCGCCTGGCGGGGGGGGCCGGCGTGCTGCTGTCCCTGGCCCTGGCGGTGGCCCTGGTCATCAGCCGCCCGCCCCAACTCGCCCCCGAGCGCCTGGCGGCGGCACGGCCCGCGCGCCCGATCGAGCCCGCGGGCGCGAGCGTGGCCCCTGTGGCCGCGACCCTGACCCCGCCGCCGGTGCTGCCGCTGGGCAATGCCGAGAAGTACGAGGCGAGTTTCGCGTCGCCCGACCTGGCGTCGGTGGCCTGGGCGGGGGAGGATGTCGAGTGCGGGCTGTGCCCGGTTCGACCCAAGGACGGCGCGACCTGGGCCTGGGGCCCTGGGGGCGCCGCCGCGACGACCAGCGGCGCGCCGCCAGAGGACGGGCTGGCCAAGTGCAGGCCGGCTCCCGAGTACGACCAGCGCGGCCTGCCCGTCGACGTCGTGGACTGGCTCGACTGGCACGTGTCGACCTGAATCGCCGCGACTGGCGCCTACCGCTGGCGCCGCCCCGAGAGCATCAGGGCCAGCCCCAGCGCGCCCAGCGTGGCCGGAGCCGGCACGGTGGTCCAGGACAGGCGCACGTAGTCGAGCCCCCACGACGCGGTGTTCACCCCGCCCAAGGTGCCCGAGTCGGAGAAGCGGAAGCGGAGGTTGGGGTCGAGGGGGTTGGTCACGGGATCGAACGTGATCGCGATGTTGCGGTAGATCGAGTCCGCGTAGGTGCTGCGACCGCCCAGGGCGGCCCGGGTGTTGGGCGCGCGCAGGGTCTGGGCCTGCGCGGGGTTGTTCGAGATGCTCTCGTTGAAGATCGACGTACCGTTGCAGGAGATCAGGAAGCGATCTCCTCCGGCGGTGCCCTGCCACGAGTCGAAGGCGTAGAGGTCGAACATGAGGGTGTATCTCGCCCACATCCCGGGCGGGAGCGGGTTGGCCGTCACCGCCTCATGCTGGAGAAAGTCGATCACGGTGCCCGACTGGTAGCCGTTGAAGGTGGAGAAGACGCTGGCGTCGAGCTGCAGTCGCGAGTTGCCGGTCCAGTGCCCGTCCAGGTAGCCCTCTTCGAAGTTCGTCTGGTAGAGCAGTCCCCCCGTCTGCGCCCGGGCAAGCGTCGATGCTGAGGCCAGGGCGAGGAGCGCGACGGCGGGGAGTGGGCGGAGCATACACGGGTCCTTTATGGACCGGCGGGTGCGAACGGCTCCCTTCCGCGCGTGGGATCGCTCGGCAACGCCGGGTCTTGTGTGCTGTCCAGGCCGTGGGGCGGGAGGACCCGCCTCACACGCATGAACATGCCACGCCCGGGGCGAAAAACAAGGCCGCGGAGGGAAGCCGACGCGCGTGGACGCTGGCGGCGCGCGCCTGTGCGGCCTGGGCCGTGCGCCGGGCGCGTTCTGGGACGCTCAGGCGGGGGAGAGGTCGCGCTGGGTCAGGGGATCGGGCAACTCGCCGAGCTTGCGGGCGTCCGCGATCGTGAAGGTCCCCACGCGCGTGCGTCGAAGCGACGTGAGCATCCCGCCGCCGCCCAGGCGTGAGCCCAGGTCCCGGGCCAGGCTGCGGATGTACGTGCCCTTGCCGCAGCGCACGCGGACTCGGGCCCGCGGCCACGCGTACTCGAGGATCTCGAACTGGTGGACGTCGACGGGGCGGGGCTCGATCACGACCTCGTGCCCCTTGCGGGCCTGGGCGTAGGCGCGGCGACCGCCCACCTTGACGGCCGAGAACGCGGGGGGAACTTGCATGATCCGTCCCGTCAGGGCCTGGGCGTGGGCCCGCAGTTCCTCGGCTGCGGGCGGTCGCGGGGGCAGCACCTCGGTGCGCTCGCCCTCGGCGTCGTCCGTCGTGGATCGATGGGCGAGGTCGATCTCGGCGTCGTACTCCTTCTCTCCCGCCATGATCTCGTCGCAGCGCTTGGTGGCCTTGCCCACGAGCACGACGAGCACGCCCGTGGCGAGCGGGTCGAGCGTCCCGCCGTGCCCGACCTTGACGCGCTTGGGCGCTCCTCCGCGTCGCAGGCGCCCGCGGATGATCGCGCACACGTCCATGGACGTGAACCCGGGCTCCTTGTCGATCACGAGGAGCCCGATCGGTCCGGCGGGCAGTGGCGGGGTGTTGGCCTGGCTCACGGGGCCCGCTCCGTGATGTGGGCCGTGACCCACCGTCCGCGGGCGTAGTTGAATCCGCGTCGCGAGTCCAGGGAACTCAGGGTGGGTGTGTTCTTCAGCGTTGGCTCGTCGATCACGGCCAGGCCCCCGGGGTGCTCGGTGAGCCAGGGCCCCAGGCCCTCGGGGTCGAGGCGGATGGCGCGTCCGCGCGTCTCGAAGATCAGGCTGTCCTCGACATAGCCCACGCAGGCGAGGGGGCGCGACGCCGGAGGATCGAGCTCGGCGAGCCGCTGGGCCAGGCCCTCGCTGAGGCGGATTTCCGGGAGGTTCGACCCGACGAAGCCCACGCCCACGCCGAGCTGGGCCATGAGCGAGATCCCGCAGCGCTGGGCGTTGTTCCAGCGCCGCGTGGCGAGGAACCGGACGGCGAGGGTGATGAGGAGCGCGCCGCAGCAGACCCACAGCGCCGCCGCCGCGCCCGACCACGCCGCCCCCCAGGCTCGCCATGCGGCAAACGTGACGCCGACTCCCAGCGCCAGCACGACGAGCGAGAGCGCGGCGAGCCACACCCAGGCCAGGGCGCGCACCACGCGAGTGCCGGCCAGCGCCCATCGCCCCGCGTCGCCCGCCAGCACGCCCCGCGCCGCCAGCAGCGCCAGGGCGGGGTACAGCGGCATGGTGTAGTGGGGGAGCTTGGTGCCCGAGAGTTCAAACACGATCCAGGACGGGAGGACGACGCACATCAGGAACATCTCGGGCTCGCGCCCGCACCAGCGCCCCGCGGCGCGCCGCCACCCCACGCGCCAGGCGCGAACCAGGCCCGCCCCGCCCAGCATCGACGCGGCGCCGAGGAGCACCGGCATCAGGAGCAAGTGATAGCCCGGCGGTCCCCAGTGCCCTTCCTGCGCGCGCACGCCGCGCCCGACCGTTTCGTCCCACACGAGCGCCGCGTAGCGGTCGAATCCGACTTCCCGCGCCACGAGGTACACCCACGGCCCCACGCACGCCGCCACGCCCACAAGCCCCGCGATCGGCCTGGCCCGCCACAGCCACCGCCAGCGCCCCGTGGCCGCCGACAGCGCCAGCGATCCCAGCCCCACGACCATCGGCGTGATGGGGCCCTTGGTGAGCACGCCCAGCGCCATCCCGCCCCACAGCAGGAGCAGCGACCCCATCCCGGGGCCATGCCGATCGCGCCCCTCGCGCCAGACCCGCCACAGCCCCCACAGGGCCGCCGTCGTGCACGCCAGCAGCACCACGTCGGCCCGTGCCTGGTGCGACTCCCAGATCAACGCGGGCGTCGTCGCCAGGAGCAGCCCGCCCAGAAACCCCACCCGCGCATCGAACATCGCGCAGCCCAGCCGCCACGCCAGGAGCACCGCGGCGACCGCGCTCACCAGCGACGGGAGCCGGTACATCCAGATCTCGTCGCGGGCCGCCGCCTGGAGGCCCGACGTGCCGGAGAAGCGGCCCGTCCACACCGCGGCGCTGCCCGCCTGGAGCCAGTAGATCAAGGGGGGCTTGTTGAGGCGAGGACGATCCTGCACGCGCGGAACCACCCACCCGTGCCAATCCGGGCTCGCCAGCATCTGGCGGCTGGCCTGGGCGAAGCGGGACTCGTCGCGGTCGATCGCGGGGATGCCCCCCTGCCCGACTCCATACACTGCCAGGCAGAACAGGGCGAGGAATACCCCGCCCCACGCCCCTCTGAGCACGCGACGACGCTGCGAGCCGCTCCCCGACATGATCCCTGCCCACGATCGCATCCACAGCGACTATAACCGCGGGCTGGTCAGGCCGGTCCGCTGGGCCCATGCCCTCTGGTCGCGCACCGGCGGCGTGCCCTGGCGTTGGGCCGGGGGAGGGCGGGCGTGGTGGGCCCGGCCCCTGATCATCGGGCTGGCGACGGGCGCGGCGTTCGTCCCGTTCGATGGCGCCATCGCGGCGTTCATGCGGAACTTCCAGGAGGGAGGACGCTGGCGCATCGGGGGCGACGCGCGCCTGATCATCAACACGGTGCAGCAGTTCGGGGACCTGGCCACCAGCCTGCTCATCGCCTGGGCGATCCTGTTGCTGGATCGCAACAAGGCGCGCCGATTCCTGGACTGGGCCTTCGCCGCGGGTCTGACCCTCCTGGCCCTCAACGTCCTCAAGTTGTTGCTCGGCCGCCCGCGCCCGCGGTTCGCGGAGCCCTTGGGGTTCATCGGGCCCTGGGGAACCCACGCCGTCGAGCTTGGCGCGGGCGAGTCGGCGTCGATCCACGCCTGGGAGTTCTGGAAGCACGGGGCCGCGCAGCTCTGGTCCATGCCCTCGAGCCACACGTCGGCGGCGTTCGCGACGGCCGTAGTCCTCGCGCGACTGTACCCCGCGCTGCGCCCGATGGTCTTCACGCTCGCGGGCTTCGTCGGGTTGGCGCGCGTGCTCGTGGGCGCGCACTATCCCAGCGACGTGGTCGTCGGCGCCACCATCGCCCTCGTCGTCGCCGGCGGGTGCATGGACACGCGCCTCGGGCAGCGCATCGTCTCGCGCGGGCGGCCGCCAATCGACGCCCCGAGCCCCCCGGACCGAGCCGGCGCCCTCCGCGGGCCGGGATCGCCAGGGTGGCGCGCCTCGCGGGCGTCCGCCGACCCGGCGCGCGGAAGCCCGCGCCGCTAGATCCGTTCAAGCGGCGTGACCTGCGCCCCCGCGCGCCGCCCCCGCGTACGCCGCGGTCCTGGCCCTCGCGGGGGGCTAAACTCCTGCCCCCAGCCGGAGAGGTGCCAGAGCGGCTGAATGGACCGGTTTCGAAAACCGGCAGTGGGGCAACCCACTCGGGGGTTCGAATCCCCCCCTCTCCGCTTGACCGGGAGACTCGGGTCCGCTCGAGTCTCCCGGTTCGTTTTCAGGCGTGGAACCCGCTGGAATCTCGCGGGATTTGATTCCTCCCCACGAGTTCGAATCGGTCGCAAGAGTTGGCATCTGGCCGGGTGCCCGAGATGCCGCGAGATCGTCTCTGGGCGCCGATTGTGGCGGTGTGGAACTTCGGCTTGCTTTGGCAACAAGAACATCTGGCCGCCCGCGGGGCAGTCAAC
>JBGAOG010000152.1:0-5686 GCA_044221985.1 Phycisphaerales bacterium | reverse complement strand
CCGGTGTTGGAGACGGGCACGGTGACCTGGATGGCCGTCTCGCCCGGATCGATGCGGGTGTTGCTGTTGCCGTTGCCAACGTTGTCGGCGATGGTGTTGGCGCCGGTGCCGTTGAGGCCCACAAAGGGCCCGGTGCTGGCGTTGTAGACGACGAGGGCGAAGTCCTGGTCGAGGGAGCTGGCGTTGGCGGGCACGCCGTCGGAGTTGATGTTGGTGGCGGTCACGGTGACGGTGAAGGCGCCGGAGGTCCCGGCGGGCAGGAAAACGCACTCGGAGTTGTTCGCGGCGTCGGCCGCGCCGCCGGTCGTGGAGGTGGCGCCCAAGAAGACATTGCCCTTGTAGGTGTTGGCGCCGAGGGTGACGGTGAGGTCGAGGTTGTTCTTGTACGCCGCGCCGCTGGTGGCGCCGGGCGCGTCGGTCCACGCGAGGGTCACACGGAAGGGCTTGGACGTATCGGCGATGGTGCCGGAAAAGGCCCGGGTCTGCCCCGTGGCGGTGAAGAGATCGGCGGCGGCCTCGTCGCGGAGGATGGTGGGGACCACGGCCCCGCGCAGGAACAACTCGCCCAGGTGCATCTCGCCCATGCCCTGGTGGTTGGAGAAGAGCGTGTCGTTCGCGCTCACGCCGGTCATATACCGGGCGGAGTTCATGAGCATCGCCTTGGTCATCGCCGGGCTTGGCGCCGGCAGGCCCAGGTTGAGGAAGAACTGGCGGATCAGGGCGCACCCGCCCGCGACCGCGGGGCAGGAGTGGCTGGTGCCCGAGGAGGCCGTGTAAAACTGCTGCCCGGCGGAGGGGAAGTAGGTGCTGCCCACGCCCCCGCACACGCCGGTGCCGACGTAGCAGGCATCGGCCGCGCCCGTGCCGGTGGCGACGGGGGCGGCCTGGGCGACGCCGCCCGAGACGTGCGTGCCCGGGGCCATGATGTCCGGCTTCTTACGGCCGTCGGTACAGGGCCCGCGGCTGGAGAAGGAGATGATGTCGTCGGCGCTGTTGGCGCCCGAGTCGGCGATGGCGCACCCGTCGCTGCCCCCGAACGCCTGGACGTTCTCCGCGGCGCCGACCGAGATGATGTTCTTGCCGGTGCCGGGCGAGCCGATCGAGCCGGTGCCCGAACCGGAGTTGCCCGCGGAGAAGCAGATCACCATCTGCTGGTTGCCGACGACGGCGAAGGTCGAGCCCGTCGGCTGCGCGTCGCGGACGAGCGAGTCGTACGACTGCGAGTCGGTGTTGTACGCGCCGAAGACGCTCGCGCCCCAGCTGTTCGTGCTGATCCGCGCGCCGTCGTTGTATGCCATCGACTGGAGGTTGGCGTAGTTGGGTGAGGTAAACGTGTTGGGGTCGAAGATCACCGAGGAGCCGGCCTTCACGAACGGGCAGACGCCCAGGCCGTAGTGGTAGCCCGAGGCGTCCACGTGCGGGCTGCCCGCCATGTCCGAGTACCCGCCCACGATGTGCGTGTTGACCGTCCCGTGCCCATCGCAGCCCTTGATCGTGCTCCCCGAGTGGGGCGTGCCCACGAGGCGGTTGTAGATGATGCGGCTGGCCCCGGCGATCAGCCCTCCCTCGCGCAGCCCGAAGTGATTCGGCGAGGTCGTGCCGTTGTCGACCCCGCTGTCGGTCACATCGACCGCGAAATTCGAGGCGGTGAACTGGGCCTGCGTGAAGCCCTTGGTCGCCAGCCAGGCGAGGTACCCGGGCCCCGAGGGGCCCGATCCCGAGAGGTTGCCCGCGATGATCTGGTCCTGGCGCTCGTCGTTCTTGGTGGGCAGGACGTACCGCTGGATCGAAACCACATCGCCCTGGCCCCCGATCATCGCCAGCTGCGACGGCGGAATCGGCGCGATGATGTTGTGGTAGTTCAGGATCTCGTACTCACTCACCACCTCGCCCGCGCGGAAGATGTCCACCAGCCCGAGGGTTCGCTTGTTCATCTCCGGGTCCCGCACCAGCTGGATCGAGAAGAGCTCGTCCTTGGCGCCGGCCCGTTGCGGATCCCGCGCCAAGGCCGCCGCGGCCGGGTCGATCCGGTGCCTGGCCTCGTACGCGCCGTTCCACTGGATCTCGCGCATCGCGCCCGCCAGGGCCTGCACCCTCGCGATCTGGTCCGCGTCGCCGTACACCAGGTACGCGTTGCTCGGGATGTACGTCACCACCTGCACGCCCGTGCCCGCCAGGGCGGCGGTCCACTCCGGCTTGATCGGTCCGGCGAACTGCACCAGCTGCATCGCCTTGTCCACGAACGCCCCGCGCGGCTGCTGCAGCGCCTTGACCTCGGGGAGCGTCGTGTCCTGCACGCCGCTGTTGAGCAGGACCCGGTTCTCGTCCGCGAGAACCTCTACCCCCTCGCCCGACGGCACCGCCCCGGCGGGCACCTCGATCACCGCGAAGCTCCCATAGTCAGCGACCATCACCCCCGCCGCGGCCTTGGCGAACTCGGCGGGAACCCGCACCTTCACGGTGCCGGCCGATCCGTGCGAGCCCATCGCCACCGGCTGGGCCTGGAGGAACCCGGCGGTTCCGCACAGCGCCACGAGCACGCCCGTCAGGAATCGCCGGCCAACGTTCAGTCCACAACGACGATCGGAAAACGTGCTCATCGCTCGATCCCCTCTTGCGTGCGGCGTCAACGCACGACCCGTGTTCCGTTGAGGTGACGTGCTTCAAGACTACCGCAAAGAAGTGCTGCCTGCCGGCCCAGAGAATACACCCGTTGAACGCGATATCCCAAGTGCGGCTCGACATTGCCCGTGTGAAGGACGCCGCAATGCCCCCGCCTTGCACCCACCGAATGGCAGCAGCAAGACGGGCATGCGGTCCAGGAAACTCGAAACCTCGGACCAAGGTCTGGCGAATCCGCCAAGCCCCGCACCCTTCAGACTACCCATGTTCAGGGCCAGGCACAAGCAGTTCCAGCGGCGATTCGCGCCCCGGGGTAGCGAGCGTAGACGGGTTTTCGGACCGGCTATTCCATGGCCAACTGGGCCGAGCCGGGCGCGCGAATTGTGCGCCTCGCCCGGGGGCCTGCGCCAAGCGACAGGGTTGCGCGCCGATCGGCAATGCGATGGCTGGAATCCAACTCCGCACGTCCAGCAGGGCGCTGCGTACCCGCCGCTCTCTGCACGCGCGGCATCGGCGGGCAACAATGCCAGGTCCCATCGGTGTCCCGCGGTGCGCCCGGTGACCCCCAAGGGCGTGGCTCGCGGGCCTGGCCCGGCGCGTTCTCGTTCATTTCGTCCTGCCCGATGGCGCGGATGCACCGCCCGCGGCGCGAGTGCCGAGGCAAAGGTGGGTTCTTAGGAACTCGATCGATCCACGATGCGGTAGTGCTCGCGTTCGCCGCGCCCGCGGACGGGGTAGTCCTTGCGGAGCGGGTGCCCGGGGTACTCCTCCCAGAGGAGGATGCGCCGCAGGTCGGGATGGTCCGTGAAGCGGATTCCGAACATGTCGAAGACCTCGCGCTCGGGCCACTCGGCTCCGGCCCAAAGGTCGCAGACGGAATCGAGGACGAGGGCCGGATCGTTGGCGATGCCGTCCGTGGGCAGCGATGGGTCAAGAAAGGTCTTGACGAAGAAGCGATCGCCCGAGCCAAGGTTGATGAGGATGTAGAACACCGCGAAGCGCCCGGGCATGGGCGCGGGGTAGGCGAGGTAGTCGATCCCACCGACATCGGACAGGAAGTCGTAGCCGGTGCGCTTCAGGAAGGCCATGACCTCGTGGAGGTCCTTGGGCTCGACGACCAGGGTGCTCTGCCCGCGAAACTCGGTGGCGCGAAACCGCCGGTCGGCGAACGCCTTGCGCACCGCGACGAAGGTGGGATGTTCGAGGGATGACTTGGGGGGCGTGGATTGTGCCGTCATGGTCACCTCGCGGATGGGCCAGTTTAGGCGGGAGGCCCCCGCGTTTCACGGCTTGGGACTCGCCGGCTCGCCCAGGCGCCGCGCGTAGTTCCCGAAGACCCGCTTGACCAGGTCGGCGTGACGCTGGGGAACCGCCTGCTGCTCGATGGCCCGTTCGGCGCCCGCGGCCGCGTCGCGAACACCCTGCCCCCGCGACTCGGGCGCGGCCCCGAGCGGCGCCGGGCCCGAAGGCTCGAGCTCGCCGATGGTCCGATCGGGAGCGGCCGCACCGCTCCTGGCGTCCATCACCGCGCCGGGCTCGCCCCACGGCTCGGTCGCCTCGGGCATGCCCTCAAGCCGCGGGCCCTGGCGGCCCCAGCCGGGCTGGCCGCCCAAGCGCCGGGCCAGTTCGCCCAGGCGGCGCCGATCCTCCGGCGAGGCATTCTCCATCAGCCTCTGGGCCTGTTCGCGCAGTTGCTCGGCCTGTCGGCGGGCGTCGCGCGAACGCGAGGCATCCTCAGCCATGTCCTTGAGCTGGCGGGCGAATCGCTCAAGGCCCTGGGGGTTGGGGGTCGAGCCCGCCCCGGGCTGGGGATGCTCGAAAGGTTGGGATGAGTCGCGGGGTTGCTGCCCTTGTTGCCCGGGCGTTTGTCCCTCGGGGCGAGCATCACCGGGGTCGGGTGACGGCGCGGGCGCCTCGCGAGGATCGCCCGCGGGCTTGGTCTGGGCAGGGGCTTGCGAGGGAGCCTGGCCCGGAGCTTTGTGGGGCGCTCGGGTTGGCACAGCCCCGTCTTCCCCGGGCTTGGCGCCGGATGGCTGGATGGGTTGCTGGCCCTCATGGGGCGAGCGATCGGAGCGCTTCGCAGCCTCGGGTCGGGGCTCGCCGGGCGCCTGGGGTTGCGCGGGCGAAGCTCCGGGCGCGGGCGGAGGCTCACCAGCAGGCTTGGGTCCGCCGGGCTGTCGCTGGCTTGGCGCGCCCTGTGAACGCTCGTCGATCTTGGGCGGCACGCCCTGCCCCTCCTTGGCGGGCTTCGATTCCGTGCGTTGCGACTGACCCGAGTCGGGTTCGGAACGCCCGGGCTGGGCCTCCGCCGATCGCGTGGGCGTTGATCCCGTGGGCTTGGGCTCCGAGGGCTTGGATTCTCCGGGATCGCGCTCGTTCGGTTTGGCCTCACCGGCTTGCGACTCACTCGAGGGGCGTCGCTCGCCGCGCTGGGACTCGGAAGGCCCGGATGGGCGGGCGCGGTCGGCGCCGGCCGGAGAACTCGGGCGCGTCGGCTCGCGGCTCGCGGGCGCATCGGGCGGGCTCTTGGGCGTGCCCCGCGGGGCGGGCTCGGGATCGCTCCCGGCGTCGGGCTTGCCTTGCGGGCGAGAGCCCTCGGATCGGGAATCTCCCGGCTCGCCCGGGGGAGGCACGCTCGATGGGCCGGCAGGGGGCTTCGGCGTCGCCTCGGATGGCGCGCGCTGGTCGCCCGAGCCCTTGGGTTCCGGATCGGAGCGCTCGCTCGACGGCCGCTCCGCCCCGGTCGGGCGATGCTCTCGCTCGGTTGGCGAACCCGGCACGGCCTCCGCGGGAGCCTGGTCCTCTGGCGACGGCCGGTCGCGAAGCTCCCGACCGGCCTGACGAAGCGACTCGGCAATCTCCTTCGCGGGCGAAGGGCTCTGCGGCACGTCCGGGCCGGCTTGGGGCGCCGGGGGATCCACCGACTCCGGGTTCGCTTCGACGCCGGCAAGACCCGTGGACCGCTGCCCCTCGACATCCTGGGCCATGGCGTCGAGGTCCTTGGCCAGTGCATCGCGCTCCCGCGAACTCAACTTGGGCGCACGCTGGGCGAGCTCCTGGGCCG
>JBGAOG010000151.1:0-5692 GCA_044221985.1 Phycisphaerales bacterium | reverse complement strand
GGGCCGCCACGTCGCCGAGCGTCAGGGGGCCCGACGCGGGCACCCGGGCCGCGGGACGCACGACGATGCTGTCCTGAGCCCCGGCCACGCGCCCCAGCAGCCCCAGCGAGAGCAGGGCGACCAGGGTCATGGCGCGGCGGATGCGGGCGAGGGTGCGCTCCACGTGTTCGAGGCTGGCGTCCATGAACCACTCCCTGGGGGCGTCGGTCACTCTACCGGCTCAGCTGCGCGACCGTCCGCATCGTCTCGTCGGCGGCGCGGATCGACTGGCTGTTCATCTCGAAGGCCCGCTGCGTCTGGATCAGCGTGATCAGCTCGTTGGTCGGGTTCACGTTCGACGCCTCCAGGAAGTTCTGGAGCAGCGTCCCGCGCGTGTCCTGCCCGGGCTGCCCCGTGTTGGCCGGGCCCGAGCCGTCCGTCGCCTGGTACAGGTTCTCCCCGATCTGCTTCAGGCCCGCGGGGTTGGTGAAGGTGGCCAGCTCGAGCGGCCCGACCTCCTGGACGGCGCTGTCGGTGGGGGTCGTGTACTGGATGCGTCCGTCGCCGGTGATCGTGATCTTGGTGGCCTCGGGAGGGAGCGAGATCGGCGGGATGATGCGTCGCCCCTGGTCGTTGGCGAGGCAGAGCTCCCCGTCCTTGTTCAGGGCGAGGTTCCCCGCGCGGGTATACGCGATGCTCCCCAGCGTGTCCTCCACCTGCACCTGCAGGAAGCCCTCGCCCTGGATCATCAGGTCCAGCGGACGCCCCGTGGTCAGCGCGCTGCCCTGGGTGAAGTCCAGTTGCGTCCCCGACACCCGCACCCCCAGCCCCACGTACTGCCCGATCGGGCGGCTGTCGCGCTGGGCGTTCTGCGTGCCCGCGCGGGCGTTCTCGATGTACAGCAGGTCCTGGAAGTTCACGCGGCTGGACTTGAAGCCCGCCGTGTTCACGTTCGCCAGGTTGTTGGCGGTCACGTCCAGCGCGGTGTTCATCGCGCTGAGGGCGGAGGACGCGGATTGCAGTGCGTTGGTCGCCATGGTGCCTCGGTTCCTTCTGCTTCACTCCCCCTCCTGCCAGGAGCGAACGGGGGGAGGTTCCTGTGTCGTCGCGCGCCTATCCCACCCGGGCGAACGTGTTGAACAGCCTCTCGTCCAGGCGGTCGCTCTGCTGCATGATCGCGATGTTGCCGGCCACGGCCCGCCCGGCCTCGCTGATGCCCAGCATCGCCCGGATCTCGTCCACGCCCGACCGCTCCACCACGCGCTGGCGGACGGTCCCCGTGCCGGCGGTGACCTCGTCCGGGCTCATGGGCTCAAAGAGCCCGTCGCCGCGCTTGCGCAGCAGCGCACGATTCGACACGTCCGCGACCTTGATCCGCGCAATCGACGCCGTCCCCTGCCAGATCGTCCCGTCCGAGTCGATGGTCGGCGCCGGGCCGCTGGGTATGGAGATGGGTCGGTCGGAGTCGTCGAGCACGGGCAGGCCCGTGGTGGTCACGAGCACCCCGTCGCTGTTCTGCGTAAAGCGACCATCGCGCGTCAGCCGCACCGCCTCGCCGCTGGGCGTGCTCTCCCGCACCGCGAAGAACCCCTCGCCCTGGATCGCCAGGTCCAGCGGGTTCCCCGTCGATTCCAGCGTTCCCTGCGTGAAATCAACCGCGTTGGGCACGATCATCACGCCCGACTTGAGACGCTCGAGCATCTCGTTGGCGGGCAGCTCGAACCGCCCGTCCTCCCGGCGCTCGGCCGCTCGCTGGCGCGCCAGGGGAATGTCGGGCTTGAACCCCACCGTCCCCACGTTGGCCAGGTTGTTGCTGAGCACGTCTTGCCGGTTGAGGGCGGCGATGGCGCCCGAGGCGGAGATGCAGGCCGCGTAGTTCATCGCTCCGGCTCTTCACAAGCCGCGTGCCAAGCGAGCGAGCCCAAGAACCGATCAGAATATTATCAGACTACTAAATATATGCGAACAGACATTCATCGTCGTCCTGAATTCGTTTTGCCTTGGCGCCCCGCCCCATTGGGGGTAACGTCCCTGCGGCCATGAAGTCCGTCACGCTTCGATTCCTGAAACGCCGCTCGGTCCGCCGGATGCTCCATCCCCGGTGGGCGTACTTGATTTCAAGATCGACGGATCCGCTATCGCCCGCGGTCGGGCTGGATCGCGGGCGTCCCATCGACCGCTACTACATCGATCGCTTCATCGAGGCCAACCGGGCGCTGATCCGTGGGCGCGTCCTCGAGATCAAGGACCTCGAGTACACGAGCAAGTTCGGCAAGGGGGTGACCCAGGCCGACGTCCTCGACGTCAACCGCGAGAATACCGCCGCGACCGTGTTGGATGACATCCGGTCGCTCTCCACGATTCCCGACGAGAGCTACGACTGCTTCATCATCACGCAAGTGCTGCAGTACGTGGACGACCTGCCCGCCGCGGCGCGGGCGATCCACCGCGTGCTTCGCCCCGGGGGGGCGGCCCTCATCACCCTGCCCACGGTGGGCAAGCTCGACGGGCAGGAGGACCACGTCAGCGGTCACTTCTGGAGGTTCGGCGACCGCCTGCGCATCGACGCCTGGGGGAACGCGCGCGTGGGCATGTCCTTCCTCGCCGGCCTGGCCATCGAGGACCTCACCCCGCGCGAGCTCGAAACGAGCGATCCCAACTACGTCTGCGGCGTGACCGTCGTCGCGATCCGCTGACGCCCCGGGGGCGAGTCAGTCGTCCTTGACGCCCAGTTCCTTGTGGATGTCGTCGCGCAGGTCGATGAGCTCCTCGAGGCTGATCTTGGCGTCGGCGTGCTTGCCCTCGGCAAGCTCGGACTCCACGTCCAGCATCAGGCGCATGGCATCGATCAGCTTGGCGTGGTAGGCCGCGCCGAGCTTGGCCTTGGCCGCATCGTCCTTGGCGTCCTTGAGGATGTCCGGCGGGAGGGGCTGGGACTTGGCGTACAGGCACGACCGCTGCATGTCATTGATCAGCTTGAGGTTCTCGTCGCGCTTGGCGGGATCGGACACCTGCTTGCGCAGGGCGCGCATCGCACGGGCCATGCCCTTCATCGAGCCCTCGACGCTGGGCTGGCGCCCCTCGACCTCGCGCTCACCCGGGCGGTGTTGGCCCGGTCCCCGCTCGCTGGGCCAGCGCTCTCCCGGTCCACGCACCGGAAGGTCGGGCTGGTTCTCGCGGGGCGCCGGTGCCGGGGGCGCCGGTGCCGGGGGCGCCGGAGGTTGCCAGGCCATCGCGATTCCGGTGATCAGCCCGGCGGACGCGAACAGCAAAACTGCAAGCTTGCGCATCTAAGGGACTCCTTCGTGCGGTGTTTACCCCGAGCCTTCGCCGGCGTTCGCGCTGAGCGGAGGATCCCCACCCTGCGCATCGCCGACGAGGCCAAGTCTACCTCGGCCCCTGACCTCCCGCGTGAACGGCGGGGAGGCTCCGTGCAGGCCGGCGCACGCCGTGGGGCGCAAAGTCGTGGGACATCCGTATCCAACCAGCCTGGAAGCGGGTATCTTCGGGTCGGATCGCGGCCTGCCGGGAACCAAACCGTGCGCCGGAATTGGCGTCGCTGGGGCGCACCCGGGACCGGTCGCGCCCGTCGAGCGACGGCAAACTCAGGAGAGCGACTATGGCGCGGCAGCGGACATGCTTGCGGGCGGCGGAACGCGAGGCGTCGCGTGGGGCCCGGCCGGGGTGGCGTCTCCTGGCCGCCGCCATGGGGTTGGCCCTGATCGCCCAGGGCGGCCTGGGGCAGACGTGGACCCGCCTCACGAACAACCCCCCCGCCGCCGTCAACATGATGGTCCTGCTTTCCGACGGATCGGTGATGGGGTTCAACAACAACGGGACGACGGCCATCGGGCGGGCGATCTACCGGCTCACCCCCAACGCCGCGGGCAGCTACGCCGACGGCACGTGGACCTCGCTGGCTTCGATGATCGACACGCGCCTGTACTACTCCACGCAGGTCCTCAAGGACGGGCGGGTCTTCGTGGCCGGGGGCGAGTATGGCACGGGTGGAGCCAGGGCCGAGATCTACCACCCCCTCACCAACACCTGGACCTCCGCCAATCCGCCCATCACGCTGCTCAACCCGGCCCAACCCTCGCCCGTCACCGGCTCGGGCCAGCAGTTCTACGACTCCAACAGCGAGATCCTCCCGGACGGGAAGGTCCTCATCTCCCCGGTGATGCCCAAGGTCTCGGGGCAGCCGCTGATCTACGACCCGGCAACGAACACGTGGGCCGCGGGACCGAATTACTACCGAGGGGTGTACCAGAACGAGGCGACGTGGGCGAAGCTCCCCGACGACACCATCCTGACGATCGATCCCTTCGGAACGAACTCCGAACGCTACGACCCGGTGACGAACAGGTGGATCAACGATGGGATCGTGCCCGTGTCGTTGTACGATCCGTACGGCTTTGAGCTGGGCGGGGCGGCGATGCTCGCCAATGGCAAGTGCCTCTTCCTGGGCAGCACCGGGCAGACCGCCCTCTACACGCCCACCGGAACCACCGCCCCGGGCACATGGGCCGCCGGGCCGGTCATCCCCAGCACGCGCGGAGTGCCCGACGGGCCATGCGCGATGATGATCGATGGCAAGGTGCTGTGCATGGCCAGCGCCGTGCCAACGGCCGCGAGTCACTTCCCCAGCCCGTCGTACTTCTACGAGTACGACCCGACCGTCGGCGCCACGGGTGCGTTCACGCCCATCAACGGGCCGACCGGAGTCTCGGACGCGATCCCGACGTACAAGGCGATCATGCTCTGCCTGCCCAACGGGCAGATCCTGTATTCCCACATGGGGATCGACCTGTACTGCTACACGCCCGGCGGATCGCCCCTGGCCCTGGGCAGGCCGGTGATCACGGGCATCTCGCGCAACGGCGACGGCTCGTTCCACCTCACGGGCACGGGGCTCAACGGGATCTCCGAGGGCGCGTCCTATGGCGACGACGCCCAGATGAACAGCAACTACCCCATCGTGCGGATCGACCACAGCAACGGGAACGTCTACTACGCCCGCACCTACGACTGGAGCTCGACCAGCATCATGACCGCCGCCCGCGTGCTCAGCACCGAGTACCGCCTGCCCGCCAGCATGCCGGAGGGCGCGTACTCGGTCGTGGCGGTGGCCAACGGCAACGCGTCCGATCCCGCCACCGGAGCCGGCGTGGGCGCCGATCCCGCGCCGCAATCGGTGTGTCGGGGGGCCCCGGCGTCGTTCAGCGTCACGCCCTCGGGCGTGGGGCCCTTCACCTACCAGTGGCGCCGAGGCACGAGCGTGCTCACCAATTCCGGCAACATCAGCGGCGCCGACGCGGCCACGCTCACGATCAACCCGGCGCTGCCCGGCGACATCGCCAGCGACTACCACTGCGTCGTTGCCAACGCGCTGGGAAGCGCCGCCAGCGCCCCGGCGGCCCTGACGCTCACCGGCTGCTGCCCGGCTGACCTCGACGACGGCAGCGGCGCCGGCGTCGCCGACGGGGGCGTGGGCATCGACGACCTGCTCTACTTCCTCACGCAGTACGAGGGCGGGCTCGTGGCGGCGGACCTCGACGATGGCTCGGGCACCGGAACTCGCGACGGGAGCGTGGAGGTCAGCGACCTGCTGTATTTCGTGGCCCACTACGAGGGCGGGTGCTGAGTCCGGCCGCCCCGCAGCGATTCCAGCGTCTCGGGGATGAGTTCCGCCAGTTCCTGCGCCAGCAGGCCC
>JBGAOG010000150.1:0-5724 GCA_044221985.1 Phycisphaerales bacterium | reverse complement strand
TCGTCGACCATGTCGAACGGGTCGGAGCGTCCGTTGCCGTCGAACGCCGACATCGCCGCGCCGAAGAACAACCCCATCGGGTCCGAGCGCCCGCTCGGATTGCTCCCCAGGTACTGGTACAGGTTCAGCCCGTCGCCCAGGCGGCCTTCGAGGTCGAACGCCGCCGCGATGGCCCCCAGCCCGCGTCCGTTGTACGCCGCGGCCTCCAGCAGCGTCTGCCCGCTGGCGTTGGGGTCGGGCTGCAGGAACCGCCCCAGCTGCGGGGCGTACACGCGGTTGCGCACCTGGTAGCGCGCGTGCCCGTAAGGCACCAGCCTTGGCAACTCCTCGCCCGTGATCGCGTCGGCCACGCCCACGTCGAGCCGGTCCAGGAACAGCCCCTTGTGCCCGGCGTGCCGCGGCGATGAAGCGATGGGTGGCGTGCCCGGCACGAATCACGAAGGGCGCTGTTCAGCGGAGGCGTGCCGGGGGCCGGGCGCGGGGGCCGCTGCGTCGGTGGGTCGACGGCGCGCGGGCGCGTATGATGACGGTCCATCGCGGGCGTAACTCAGTGGTAGAGTATCTGCCTTCCAAGCAGAATGTCACGGGTTCGAATCCCGTCGCCCGCTTTCCGCGAGCATCTCGGCAGGAGCCTGGAGAGCAAACCCCAGGGCATCGGGGGCTGGGCACGGCCCGGAAGCCGCGAGCGGCCGGTGTGCCCGCGGCGGCTGGGCCTGGCGCGGAGCGCTCCCACGTCACGCCTCATCCGTTTCCCGTCGCTACGGTTCCCTCGTGCCCGCCGAGCCCGTCCAGACACCGCGGCCCATCCGGGTCCTATCCACGCTGGTGGCGAGCCAGATCGCCGCGGGCGAGGTGGTGGAGCGCCCGTCCAGCGTGGTCAAGGAAGTGCTGGAGAACGCCCTCGACGCCGGGGCCACGCGAGTGGAGGTCGAGCTCGAGCAGGGCGGCATCGAGCTCATCCGCATCACCGACGACGGGCACGGCATCGCGCCGGGCGAACTGCCCCTGGCCATCGCCGCCCACGCCACGAGCAAGATCACGAGCGTCACCGACCTGGACCACATCGCCACGCTGGGCTTTCGGGGAGAGGCGCTGGCGTCGATCGCCAGCGTGTCGCGCCTGGCGATGCGATCGCGGACGCGGGATCGGGACGCCGCGTCGATCATCGAGGTGGACGGGGCCACGGCCGGGTCGGTGCGTCCCGCGGCCGGACCGGTGGGCACGCAGGTGAGCGTGCGCAACCTGTTCTTCAACACGCCGGCGCGCCGGAAGTTCCTGCGGACTGTGGCGACGGAGCAGGGTCGCTGCCGGGACGTGCTGGAAGACCTGGCGCTGGCGCACCCGGCGGTGGGCTTCACGCTCACGTGCGACGGCCGGGTGGCGATGGAGGTGCCGGCGAACCAGACGGCGCGGGAGCGGGCCCTGGCGGTCCTGGGACAGGAGCTCAAGGACGAGTTGCTCGAAGTGCACGCGGACCAACTGGACGATTCGCGCGGGATCGCGCTGTGGGGGTTGATCGGTCGCCCCAGCGTGGCGCGCCCCACGAACAAGGGGCAGCACATCCTCGTCAACGGGCGGGCCATCCGCGACCGCGCGATCCAGCACGCCCTGGGCGAGGGTTTCCGCGGGCTGATCGAGCACACGCGGTATCCCACGGCGGTGCTGATGATCGAGATGTCCCCCGCGGGCGTGGACGTGAACGTGCACCCGGCGAAGGCCGAGGTGCGCTTCCGCGACTCGGGGCTCGTGCACAGCGTGATCCTGCGGGCGGTGCGCGACGCGCTGCGGGCGGCGGACCTGACGCCGACGCTCGGGAGCCTGGCGCCGCGGTTTGGAGCGTCCCCGGGAGCGGGGATGCCCGCAACGCCCTGGCGCGACCTGCCCGGGCCGGGCGTGCCCATGACGCGGTCGTCCTCGCCGCAGGCGTTCGTGGACTACTTCACTCGCTTTGCGCCCAGGCCGAGCCCGCGGCTTTCGTACGACGCGATCCGCGGCGCCGTGGAGGGAGCCGCATCGCCCGCGGGATTGCCCCCGGCGTCACGCGATCCCGAGCTCGGGGCGACGCCGAGGGCGGGCGGCGCCGTGGATGGGGATCCGTCGGGTTCCGCGGCGGAGGCGAGCCCGGGCGCGATCCCCGCCCCCACTCCCGCCTCGCGCGTGCTGCAGGTGCACAAGACCTTCCTCGTGACGCAGGACGAGCAGGGCATGGTCATCATCGACCAGCACGCCCTGCACGAGCGCGCGATGTTCGAGTACCTTCTCGCGCGCGTGCAGTCCCGCGCCACGGGCGGGGGCTCGGGGCTCGAGTCCCAGCGTTTGCTCACTCCGGCGGTCGTGCCCGCTACGCCCACGCGGGTGGAGAAGCTGGGCGACCTGTCGCCGCTGCTGACCAGGATCGGCGTCGAGGCCGAGCCGCTGGGGCCCACCAGCATCGCGGTGCACGCGTTTCCCACGTTCCTGTTCGACCGGGGCGTGGAGCCCGTCGAGTTCCTCGCGGACCTTTTCGAGAAGGCGGAGGCCAGCGACTTCTCCCCCGGGAGCGAGGAATCGCTGCGACGTGTGCTGGACATGATGTCCTGCAAGGCGGCGGTGAAGGCGGGCGACAAGCTCAGCGACGTGGAGCTCGACGAGCTGGTCAAGCTCCGCGGCGACGTGGAGCGCAGCAGCAACTGCCCGCACGGGCGCCCCACCAGCATCCGCCTGACGATCCGGGAACTGGAGAAGCTGTTCGGGCGGAGCTGACGGGCTGGGTCACGCCCCGGGCCCGGCGTGCCCGGCGCGACCCTAAACTGGGGCGATGTCCACCACACCCCACGACCCCGCCCGCGCCCAGGTCCTGATCGTCGAGGACGAGGGCGAGCACGCCGAAGTCATGGCCGAGGCCCTGCGCAAGCCCGGGCACGTCTGCACGATCGTCACTTCCGTGCCCGAGGCCCTGGGCGAGCTCAAGGGCGGCGCCTTCGACGTGGTGGTGACGGACCTGCGGATGCCCAACTCGGGCGGGCAGGGCACGCCGTCGGGGGCGGTGGCGCCCGACGGGGGCGACGCGGGGCTCAAGGTGCTGGGCGAAGCCCGGCGCCTCCAGCCCCAGGCCGAGGTCATCATGGTCACGGCCCACGGGGACGTTCCCACGGCGCGGGCGGCGTTCAAGCTCGGCGTGTTCGACTTCATCGAGAAGCCGCTGGACCTGGAGGTCTTCCGGAGCCTGGTGAACCGTGCGGCCGAGACGGTGCTGCTGCGCCACGAGGGCCAGGGGATGGGCGAGCTGGTGCAGCACGCGGGGTTCGAGGGGATCATCGCCGGCAGCGAGCCGATGCGGAGGATCCTGCGCACGGTACGGACGGTGGCGCCGTCGGAGCTGGCGGTGCTCGTCAGCGGCGAGAGCGGGACGGGCAAGGAGCTGATCGCCCAGGCCGTGCACCGCAACAGCAAGCGAACGGGGGGGAAGTTCGCGGCGTTCAACTGCGCCGGACAGGCCGAGAGCCTGCTGGAGGACACGCTCTTCGGGCACGTGCGCGGGGCGTTCACGGGGGCGGAGAAGGACCGCGCCGGGCTGTTCGAGTACGCCGATGGCGGGACGGTATTCCTCGACGAGATCGGGGACATGCCCCTGGGGATGCAGGCCAAGCTGCTGCGCGTGCTCGAGTCGCGCGAGCTGGTGCGGCTGGGGAGCAACGAGGCGCGCACGGTGGACGTGCGGTTCGTCAGCGCGACCAACAAGGACCTCAAGCAGTGCATCGCGGAAGGGAAGTTCCGCGAGGACCTGTACTTCCGGATCAACGGCGCCCACATCCACATCCCCCCGCTGCGCGAACGGCGCGAGGACATCCCGCGGATCGTGCAGCACGCGGCGACGCGGTTCGCGGAGGGGTTGCAGCCCGGGGGCCCGGCGCCGGAGGTGAGCGACGCCGCGATGATGCGACTGACGAGCTTCCCCTGGCCGGGGAACGTGCGCCAACTCCTCAACGTGGTGCAGAACATGGTGGTCATGGCCTCGAGCGATGATCGCCCCGCCGGCCAGCCCATCCGCCTGGACGTCCGCCACATCCCCGAGGACATCCGCTCCGGCGACGCGCCCGAACCCGACGAGCCCGCCGCGCCCGTGGTCTCGCTGGCCGGGACCAGCCTCGAGCAGATCGAGAAGCGGGCCATCCGCGAGACGCTGCGCCTGACGGCGGGCAACCGCGAGCACGCGGCCAAGCTCCTGGGCATCGGCGAGCGCACCCTCTATCGCAAGCTCAAGGACTACGGGCTGCGTTAGGCGCCGGCGTGCCGGGGCGACGGGCCATCCAGAGCGCGATCTGCCACAGCGCGTACACCGCAACGAGCCGCGTGAAGGGCTCAAAGGGAATGGCGTAGCGATCGATCCCGCACTGGATGAGCCAGGCCAGGGCGATGGTGTTGCCCCAGACCAGGGCCGCGGCGGCCAGGACCATCGCCTGGCGCTTCCAGAGCGCCACGCACGACCCAAGGAACAGCAGCAGGGACAGCAGCGGGCGGGCCAACTGGTAGTCGAAGTTGAAGGCGGCATCGAAGGCGACGCCGTGCCTGGCGGCGGAACGCGGGATCTCCCGCAGCGTGCGGTCGCGGAGCCGGCGCAGCTCGGGCGTCGCGTCCAGATCGCCCGGGTTCCAGTAGTTCTTCTGCCCGGGCTCCTGGCGATGGCGCAGCGGGCGCGTCCAGAAGTCGTGCTCGTGGACGTTGGCGGGATCGCTCCACGGGGCCAAGCCCAGCAGGCTGACCAGGGCATCGCCCGCCCCGCGCAGGCGCCGCTCGGGCAGGCGCGGGAACGACTCACGCACGAGGTAGGCGAGCCGATCGTTGGCCACGAGGAAGGGGGGCACGTCCGCCCGCGTGGGGATCGAGGCCGCCGACGCCACGTACTCGGCGGCGAATCCGTAGTCGCCCAGCCCCCGGGCCCGGGCCCGGTGCAGTCGCTCCCACGTGGGGAAGTCGAACGCCGCCGTCTGGTTCTCGTCCAGCGCGTGCGTGCGCCAGGCGAGCAGCCCGACCATCCAGCCCTCCGCGGGGATGACGGCGGCCCGCCCGGTCACCGCGCGGTTCTTCAGGACGCGGGGCGCGATCGTCCCCGCGCCGGCGGCCAGCATCACGGCGGCGATCAGCAGCGCCCTCCCCGCGCCCCAGCGCCGCCAGCACTCGGCAGCCGCCAGTGGCGGGAGCACCACCAGCAGGAGTTGCAGGTTGGCGCGCACGAGGATCGCGCCCGTGCACACCACGCCGACCAGGGCGGCGTACGCCAGGGCGCTCCAGAGCGCGCGGCTCGGTCCGGCCAGGTCCCACACGCCGCGCCGCACCACCAGCCACAGGCCCAGCGCCATCAGGAACGCCGACGCGCACTCCGACATGGCGAAGCGCTCCCACGCCAGCAACCCCGGGCACAGGCCCGTGAGCAGCAGCACGCCCAGCGCCCACGGGCGCGGCAGGACGCGACGCGACGCGTCCCAGGCCATCACCGCCGTCCCCAGCCCCATCAGCGCCTGCACGATCCCCAGCCCGAAGTTGAAGTCCTCCAGGAGCTTCCACACGCCTCCCAGCAGCATCGCGTACCCCGGCACGCGCAAGGCGTTGAAGTGGTCGAGCGTGCCCTGCTCGGCGAATCGGATCGCGCCCAGCATGTAGTCCATCGAGTCCGGGCAGTAGAGCAGCGGGGCCCAGGCGACCATCCACACGCGCACCAGCACCACCGCAAGGACGCCGGCGGCC